>JANYFT010000254.1 GCA_025359625.1 Ferruginibacter sp. | reverse complement strand
CGTAGACCTGCTGCTGGCGGTTCTTAAAGACGGTATTGAGTCCGCTATTGGTGTTCTTTTCCAGCAGGTGAAAGTAAGCCAGGTTGTAATTCAGTCGATTATTAAGCAGATTACCGAACAAGCGCACTCCGGGTTGCTCTTCGGAAAAGATGAAGCCGCGAAAGTCGCTGGAAAATTGTTGGATACCAGCGCGCACGGAAACAAAGTCGTAGTGCGAGCTCAGGTCGAACAGCCTTGCTTCGGCGAAGGCCCGGTGGTAATGTACCGTGCCGATATGGATTGTAATTCGGTAAAGGAAATTACCGGTCTGACATATTCCAGCACTAAAACCATGAAGAAAGATGATGGAACAGAAGTACCGGTAATGCATGCCTGCGGACATGATGCTCATGTAACCTGGTTGCTGGGCATCGCCAAAATAATGGTGGTATTAAAAAAAGAATGGAAAGGAACCTTGGTATTGTTGGGGCAACCGGCAGAAGAACCTTTAACCGGTGCAAAGGCAATGGTGAATGACAGCATGTACAATAAAGGCGTGCCGGTACCTGATTATTTATTTGGTATGCATACCTGGAACACCCCCGTGGGAACCATTGACAATGCAACCGGTATTCGTATGTCGGGCAGCGATCAATTAGATGTTACCTTTTCTGGTATTGGCGGTCATGGTTCCAGTCCTGAAAATGCAAAAGACCCAATCGTCATGGCCTGCAATGCAGTGATGCAATATCAAACCATCATCAGCAGGAACATTGCTGCACAGGATGTAGCAGTACTCACGGTTGGCGCTATCCATGCCGGTGGCGATAACAATGTTATACCGGCATCTTCAGTTGTTAAACTAAATCTTCGCTGGTTCAATGAAAAAATAAGAAATACTTTACTCGATGGAGTTAAAAAGATCAATGAAGGCATTGCAGTGGCTAATGGACTTTCAAAAGAACAATACCCAACCATCAAAATGAAGGGAAGTGTTTTTCCACTGGACAACAATATTGCATTGACCAATAAAATCAACACCGTATTAGCTCCTTTACTGGGTGCTGAAAATATTGTTACCAATACGCCTTCCAGCATGGGTTCTGAAGATTTTCAGCATTTGGTGTTCGGCAATAATAAAACTGTTTACAATTATATAAAGGTTGGTGTGGCTAATCCATTGGTATATGCAAAAGCGATACAGGAAGGAAAGAAAGCACCTTTCTTCCATCACAGCGGCACTTACCTGGTTGATCTTGCTGCTATTCCTTTAGGAACAGAAATTGGGGCTACAGCATTACTGGAAATTTTCAGGAAGTAATAACAACAGTACTATTAAAACCTTATCAATGCAAGAAGCCTTAACCGCAATCAGCAACAAAAAAAGAATTGAATCCATCGATCTCCTCCGTGGGATCGTCATCATCATTATGGCATTGGATCATGTAAGAGACTATTTTCATGCAGATAATTTTGTGTATGATCCAACAGATATGACACAAACAAACGCTGCCGTTTTCTTTACAAGATGGATCACTAATTTTTGTGCGCCGGTGTTTGTATTCCTTGCAGGCACATCCGCATTTTTAGTAGGTGAAAGAAAAACAAAAAAAGAACTTGCTGCATTTTTATTAAAACGTGGGTTGTGGCTAATGTTGCTTGAAGTGGTTGTGATCAGTTTTGCATGGAGTTTTAACCCTCACTATCCAACGTTCCGGCTACAGGTTATTTGGATACTTGGTCTTTGCATGATATTCATGAGTGGCATTATCTACCTGCCGCCAAAAATAATTTTAGTGATTGGGTTACTCGTTTTATTTGCCCATAATTTATTTGACGGCTTCCATGTAACCGGCAATAATTTTTCAGACTTTTTATTGGCAGAACTTCATGAACGCAGGCGTTTCAATTTGGGCGGGCATTTTTTCACCACAGGTTATTCCATTGTTGCCTGGCTTAGCATTATGATGCTGGGTTATTGTTTTGGTGGGCTCTATAAAAAAGAAGTAAATCCATCTCTACGAAAAAAATATTTACTCATCATCGGAAGTACAGCTACTGCGTTGTGTATTATAATCAGAGGCATTAATGTTTACGGGGATATGGCGCCATGGGGGCAGCAATCATCCTTCATTATGACTATTTGTTCTTTTCTAAATGCTACCAAGTATCCACCTTCGTTAATATATACGTTAATGACTTTAGGTCCTGCATTGATCATGCTGGCACTGCTTGAAAAGCCACTAAGTAGCTTTGGAAAAATAATTATCCCGATAGGCCGTGTACCATTATTCTTTTACATACTCCATCTTTATTTAATACACCTCCTGGCAATTATTGCAGTTGTTTTAAGTGGCAGGCCCTGGACAGATATGATTTTTAATTCCCTTCAAAATGGAAAAGATAGTCCCTGGCTTAAAGGTTACGGATTATCATTGGCAGAAACTTATTTGGTTTGGATAGTGGTGATACTGTTACTGTATCCATTGTGCAAATGGTATGATAATTATAAAACTAATCATAAAGAAAAATGGTGGCTGAGTTATTTGTAGAAAAAAAACAGGGGGATAAATAATAAACATTTTACCGGTGAATGAGGATAAAGGATTAATAATACCGGATTCCATTTATGTAATATTTTACAAAAATGGAATTGAACTCCATATTTTACCTATTTTTACAAAAATGGAATTGACATGGTTACAAGGATGATATTACCCGAAGCTAAACTAGCACTTACCCAGTTCAGGGCATTGTGTATTACAGGCCCGAGGCAAAGTGGTAAAACCACTTTAAGTAAACAATTATTTAAAGGCAAGCCTTATGTAAATTTTGAAAACCCTTCGGTGCAGCATGAGGCAGAACTAACCCCTGAAGCATTTTTAAAAAAATATCGTGGGGGTGCCGTTTTTGATGAAGTGCAACGGGTGCCGCATATTTTCCGTTACCTGCAGGAAATGCTGGATAACAATACAAAACGTGGACAGTTTATTCTCACTGGCTCTAATAATTTTTTATTACAGGAGCAGGTATCCCAGTCACTGGCAGGCAGGGCAGGTTATTTATCGCTGTTGCCTTTTAGCTATGCAGAACTGGCAAATGCAAAACTGGCTGCAAAAGATGTAAACAAACATATCCTCACCGGCGGATACCCTGAAATATGGAATGAGCAACTAATACCCGGCACCTGGCTTAACAGCTATATACAAACTTATGTGCAAAGAGATGTGAGGCTATTACGAAACATTAGCAACCTTGCAGCATTTAACCGGTTCATTTATTTATGTGCCAATTATGCCGGTCAAATACTTAACCGGGATGAACTGGCCCAACAAACAGGTGTGGATACGAAAACAATTTTAGCCTGGCTGGGCCTGTTAGAAAACAGTTATATCATTTACCTGCTGCAGCCCTGGTATAATAATATGAACAAAAGGATTGTAAAAAGCCCCAAACTTTATTTTTACGATACCGGGTTGCTTTGTCATTTGCTGGGCATTAAAAGCATAGCATCACTTAAAAAAAATAATGCCTACGGAGCCTTGTTTGAAAACTGGGTGATAACCGAAATAAAAAAAAATAATTTTAATGCAGGGCAAAACGAAGGCATGTATTATTTCAGGGATAATGTGGGCAATGAAGTTGATCTGATAACGGAAAAAAATGAAGCCCCTTTGGCCATCGAAATAAAAGCTGCCACTAAAGTAAGTAGCAGTATGCTAAAGGGTTTACAGTTTTGGCAAAAGAACCAACCTAAAGGCCAGTCTATACTGTTGCATGGTGGTAATACAAATGAAATAGTAAACGACAGGCTGGGAATTGCACCCTGGACAGAAGTAGCTAATCTTTAAAAGCTACCCATGGCGGTGGCAAAGAAAACAAATACAAATACAATCAATCTAACTAACAAGAACAAGTATAACCAATGTCAAACAAAAAGTCATTTCCCCAGCCTATTCCCATCCTGATGGCCGTAATTGTACTGGCCGCAATCGGCACATGGTTGTTACCGGCAGGGCAGTATAGTAAGCTGTCTGCTGTTGAAAAGAAGTCGTTTTCGATGACCACAACCGATGGTGATATTACTTTGCCTTTTACACAAAGCACACTCGACAGTCTTGGTCTCCGAATCTCCATCCAAAAATTTATTAATGGCGAAGTGCTGAAGCCGGTATCCGTTCCGGGGACGTACAAAAAAACAGGCCGCAATCCACAAGGGTTTATCAATATATTGCAGGCCCCTGTAAAAGGAATTTATGACAGTATTGATATCATTTTATTTGTACTGATCATCGGTGGCTTCATCTACGTTTTTAATGAAACCAAAGCCATAGAAAAAGGTGTTGCTGCGCTGGCTTATTCTATGAAAGGAAAGGAGCCTGTACTGATGGTTATTCTCATCCTGGTATTCGCCTTTGGCAGGGCCACATACGGTATGGAAGAAGAGGCACTGGCATTTTATCCGATTTTAGTTCCGCTTTTTCTTGCAGCCGGTTATGACCTGATAGTACCTTTAGCAATTATTTTTGGCGGTAACTCTGTAGGGGGCATCGCAGCTTTTTCCAATCCGTTCTCTACCATCATTGCTTCCAACGCCGCAGGCATTAGCTGGATGGATGGCCTCTACGAACGCCTGTTGTTATTTGTATTGGCAACTATTTTTTTTACCTGGTATGTGTTACGTTATGCTGCCAAAGTAAAAAAAGATCCTACAGCTTCATTGGTGTATAAAATTGATGGCATTGTAAAAAATCCTTACGAAATAAATATCAGCAACGAGGTTATTCCTGAGAAACTGAAATTAAAAACCAAGTTGTTGTTGATACTTTTTCTCTGCACATTTTTAGCCATGATCGGAGGTGTTGTACTCCTGAAATGGTGGACGCTGGAAATGTCTGCCTTGCTGATTGGAGCTTCTATTTTGGTAGCCGTACTGGTAAGGATGAATGAAAAGATATTTATCCAGGCTTTTATAAAAGGGGCAGAGAATTTATTGGGCGTAGCTTTTATCATCGGTGTTGCAAGAGGCATTACCATTGTATTAAACGATGGCCGGGTGAGTGATTCCATATTATATTTTACGGCCAATGTGGTGAACCACATGCCGCCTCCGGTTTTTATTTTGTTGTTGCTTATATTCTTTTTATTCTTTTCGCTGTTCATCAGTTCCACTTCTGGTATGGCGGTACTTACCATGCCCATTATGGGGGCTTTAGCTATTATCGTAAACATCCCCGGCAATGAAATTGTAAATACGTATTTGTATGGTATGAATATTATGTTCTTTTTATCTCCCACCAGCACTTTATTACCCTCGCTGGCATTGGTAAATGTAAGCCTGAAAGCATGGTTTAAATTTATTATGCCATTAGTGATCCTCCTGTTTTTGTTGTGTGCAATATTTTTAATTGCCGGGATTTATTTGTGATATTTTAAACCCTGTATACAAACTGAAAATTAATTATATAAATAAAAAAAAGGATCATGAAAATAAATAAGAATAAGATATCATCCTTGCTAACAATGCTGCTATTTTGCTCAACACCAACAACAGCACAGGTTCCCGTAAGCGAAGAACCGATGCACAAACCTGTTTTACAAAACAAATATATCAGGTTGCTGGATGTTTGGTTACCGCCGGGAGATACTACCCTCTTTCATATTCATGCAACGCCATCTCTTTTTGTAATACTCTCCCAAACAGTTACCGCCTGGCAAACAAAGGGCGAAGAATGGGTTACAGATCATTCGCCGAAAGGCAAAGCATGGTACCGTTCTTTTGCTCCTGACATACTCGTTCACCGTGTTTGTAATTTGGATACCGTACCGTTTCACGTAAACGATATAGAATTGCTTGCTGCTTACAACACTTCTACTGCATCCGGCAATAAACCATTGCCATTTGCAATATTGTTTGAAAATGAAAAGGCATTTGCTTATCAGTTAACAGCAAAAAATTTCAACAGGCAAATCATTAAAAACCGTGGGCCAATGGTGGCAGAATTGGTAACAGGCGATGGCGTTTTTTTTAATGATGTTCAAAAAAATAAAACAATAGAAATTAAAGCGGGCAAATACATGTTCATAGAACCCGGTACTTCCTTCTATTTTACTGCCGTGGGAACAGCGGAAATAAACATGGTGCTTTTTGAAATTAAATAGTAATAAAAATGCTTACCGGTTCTAAATGATAAAACAACTGTTCACCTGTTTAAAATAAAAACAATGAAAAGGATATTTTTATGGATGCTGATTTTTACGTCATTCAAAGCATTCAGTCAAACTGCAACAACAAATACGATCAAAGTAAATCAACAAAGGATAGAACAACGAATTTTTGAACTGGCCAAATTTGGTAAAGATAGCACTGGCAAGGGTTACAGGGTAGCTTACACAAAAGGCGACCAGGAAGGAAGAGCGTACTTTATTAACCTCATGAAAAAAGCAGGACTGCAAGTAACCATTGATTATGCAGGCAATATCATTGGCAAAAGAAAAGG
This sequence comes from Ferruginibacter sp., assembly GCA_025359625.1. GTDB lineage: Bacteria > Bacteroidota > Bacteroidia > Chitinophagales > Chitinophagaceae > Ferruginibacter. The sequence goes on along the minus strand of JANYFT010000254.1, from coordinate 6,610 downwards.
AAAAAATTCTGCGTTAAAACCAATTGCTTTTGGTTCTCACATTGACATGGTTCCCGATGGTGGCAACTACGATGGTTGTGTTGGTTCCATTGGTGCATTGGAAATGATGGAAGTGCTGAATGAAAATAGTATTGTAACCGAACATCCCTTGGAAGTAATTATTTTTTCTAATGAAGAAGGAGGACCAGTTGGCAGTATGGCGATGTCTGGTGGATTAACAGCAACAGGATTAAAAGAAAAAAGTCAGAGTGGCTTAATAATCGCAGATGGTATCAAAGCAATCGGTGGCAATGCTGACAGTATTCAATATTGCGTACGCAAGAAAGGAGATATCAAAGCATTTTTAGAACTGCATATTGAGCAGGGCGGCATTTTAGAAAAAGAAAATATACAGATCGGTGTGGTGGAAGGTATTGTGGGTATTGTGGATTGGGACGTAACCATTGAAGGTTTTGCCAATCATGCAGGTACAACACCCATGAATATGCGGCAGGATGCACTGCTGGCGGCATCCAAATTTATCATTGCGGTAAATGAGGTCATCAATAGCGTAAAAGGAAACCAGGTCGGTACTGTCGGAAAAATTGCAGCACAGCCCGGTGCATACAATGTCATTCCAGGAAAAGTTGCGCTGGGTTTGGAGATAAGAGACCTGTCTGGTGAAAAAATTGAAATGCTTTTTAATAAAATTGAAAACCGGGCGGCAGCTATTGGAACATCGTCCAAAATAAGCATCCGTTTTATCCGTCATGATAATGTACCAAAACCTGCATTGACCGATAAGGGATTGCAGGCCATTATTGCAGCCGCTGCAAAAGCAATGGGCTTTACCACCAGGTTAATGCAAAGCGGTGCCGGACATGATTCGCAGGAGATGGCATTGATAGCACCCGTGGGAATGATTTTTATTCCGAGTATTGGTGGCATCAGCCATTCACCCAAAGAGTTTTCCAAAGCGGGCGACATCGCCAATGGTGCCAATGTTTTATTACAAACCATTCTAAAATTAGATAAAGAATAACATCATGAAAAAAATAGCAGCAATCATCCTGATTATTTTTATACAATTTTCCATCTATGCACAAAAGCAAAGAGCAAGAGATATCGGAATTCCCTTTGATGGTGTAACTGGAAAATACAATGCCATCACAGATGTAAAAGGTGTAGAAGTTGGGTACAGCACCATTATATCCGGCAGTGGAAAAAATGTTTTAGGCAAGGGGCCGGTAAGAACCGGTGTTACGGCCATCCTACCAAGAGGTAAAAACAACAATCCTGTTTACGCTAACTGGTACACACTAAATGGCAATGGAGAAATGACCGGCACCACCTGGGTTACTGAGTCTGGCTTTTTAGAAACGCCTGTGATGATCACCAATACCAACAGTGTGGGTGTTGTAAGAGATGCTGTTTTAAAATGGTTTGTAAACAAGCATTGGTATAAAGAAGATTTTTGGTACACGTACCCTGTTGTGGCCGAAACCTATGATGGATTTTTAAATGACATTTATGGATTTCATGTAAAAGAAAGCAATGCGTGGGAAGCCATGGACAGTGCAAAAACCGGCTACCTGAAAGAAGGCAATGTTGGTGGCGGAACAGGTATGATGTGTTTGGGATTTAAAGGTGGTACCGGCACTGCCTCAAGAATTGTAAAAATAAAAGATTCTGCCTATACAGTTGGTGTGTTGGTACAATCAAATTTTGGCAGAAAAAAGGGGTTGACAATTGCCGGTGTGCCGATAGGAAAAGAACTGATGGATACCTTAAACAATGAACTTAAATTACCACCCCGGCATTATAGAAAAGAAGGCGATGGCTCGATAATAGTTGTAGTAGCTACCGATGCACCCTTACTACCTCACCAGTTAAAACGTATAGCAGCAAGGGTTCCGTTGGGTATTGGTATTGTTGGTGGCCGGGGTACCAATGGTTCGGGAGATATTTTTATTGCATTTTCTACTGCCAACGAAAATGCCTTTCAAAGAAAAGATTTTACAAAAGTAGATGCCCTCCCCAATGATTTGATTGACCCGCTTTTTGAAGCCACGGTGCAGGCTGTTGAAGAAGCCATTATCAATGCCATGGTGGCTGCTGAAACCATGGAAGGCATCAACGGTAATAAGTCGTATGCATTACCACTAAAGCTGGTGATTGATTTATTAAAAAAGTATAACAGGATTAAATAAAGAGATAGCTCTGGCAATGTATCAGAAAACAATAAATGAACACGAATATATTTTAACAATGCTACCCTTAGCCAATACTATCCGTGGAGAAATGTGGTATATTTATAGCGATTTCTCCAAAAATGTAAAATAAATAGTTGGAGAAATGTATTATATTTATAGCGATTTCTCCAAACAATTAAATATAATGAATCAACCAATAAGGCTCGTAGGGCGTGAAAGTGAAATAGAAAAAATAGACAGGATGCTGCTTTCGGGGCAGGCAGAATTCCTGGCAGTGTATGGCCGCAGAAGAGTAGGCAAAACATTTTTAATAAGGCAATATTTAAAGAACAACCTGGTGTTTGATTTTACAGGTACAAAGGATGGAACTAAAGAAGAGCAACTGTATAACTTTCATGAAGAGTACCTGAGAAGGGCGAAAGGCAGAAAGGAAAAAAATATCCCTTCCTCGTGGCAGGAAGCTTTTAATTATTTAGCGGTATACTTAAAAAGTTTACCCGTAAAAAAGCAGAAGCATGTGGTATTTATAGATGAGATGCCCTGGCTGGATATATCCAAAGCAGGTTTCATCGCCGCATTGGAATTTTTCTGGAACCAGCATGCTTCCAATATGAATAATGTATTGCTCATTGCATGTGGCTCTGCTTCTTCATGGATAAAAAAGAACCTCATCAGTGCAAGAGGCGGCCTGTATAACCGTGTTACGCAACGCATACAATTAATGCCTTTTAATTTGTACGAAACAGAATTATTTTTAAACAGCCTGGGTGCTAAGCTGCCCCGTTACCAGATACTGGAACTGTATATGGCAATGGGCGGCATACCCTTTTACCTGAAAGAAGTGGCAAAGGGTAAAAGCGCAGCGCAGATTATTGACAGCACCTGTTTTGCAAAGCAGGGTTTGCTGCATACAGAATATGCACAGTTGTATCACTCCCTGTTTAAAAATGCAGATCAGCATATCGTTATCATTGAAGCATTGGCAGCTAAACCGCAGGGGATGACGAGAAGTTCCATAGCCCTTAAAACCAAATTAAGCGAAGGCACCTTATCCCGTACTTTGGAAGAATTGGCAGAGTGTGATTTTATCTCCCTTTACCAGCCGCTTATCAACAAAAAGAAAACGGCCATTTATAAACTTACGGATCTGTATTCACTTTTTTATCTAAAATTTATCAAGCCAAATAAAAAAGGTGGCAGAGGTACCTGGAATCAGTTATCAAAACTTAGCAACTTTACCGCATGGAGTGGTTATGCTTTTGAAAATATCTGTATGCAACATATCAGCCAGATAAAAAAAGCTTTGGGTATCAGTGGGGTCTACACCACCACCAGCTCCTGGCAATTTGCAGGCAATGACGCACTGCCGGGCGCACAGATAGATATGATCATTGACCGTGCCGACCAGACTATTAATTTATGCGAAGCTAAATTTACCAAAGAAACCTTTGCGATTACCAAAAGCTATGCAGCACAATTAAAGATGAAAAAATCTATTTTCAGACAGGCCACACAAACTAAGAAAGCAACCTTTATGACGTTGCTAACCACATTCCCTGCCTTACAAAACCAGTACTATCTTGGGGATGTTGACAATGAAGTAACCATGGAAAAATTATTTAAACCCGATTAAATATTGAATTTAAAATTTCTTACTAGACAAAAGATCCATCCGGCAATTGAAAAATCAAAACCTTCAAACATTAGTGATTAAAATTAAAAACAACATTAAACCATCAGCATGAAATTATTTTTTTTACCATTACTTTTTTTATCGCAACTATTGTTTGCCCAGAAATTATCTACTGCCAACAAAAATGCCGTACTGGCTTCTGTTGAAAAACACCAGCAGGAATTAATTAAACTCAGCGACCAGGTTTGGGGCTTTGCAGAAATTGCTATGAGAGAAACCAAATCGTCCAAAGTGCTGGCGGATTATGCCGAAGCACAAGGTTTTAAAGTTACCCGTGGTGTGGCAGAAATTCCTACAGCTTTTATAGCAGAGTATGGCGGCGGTAACCCTATTATTGGTGTATTGGGCGAATTTGATGCATTGCCCGGTTTGTCTCAAAAAGCACAACCCACCAAAGAGTCCTTGCTGATGGGCGCTCCCGGCCATGGTTGCGGCCATAACATGTTTGGTGCAGGAAGTTTAGGCGCTGCTGTAGCAATTAAAGAACTGATTGCTGCCGGTAAATTAAAAGGTACTATCCGCTTTTATGGTACCCCTGCAGAAGAAGATTTAGCAGGCAAGGTTTACATGGCCAGGGCAGGTTTATTTAACGACCTGGATGTATGTTTAGACTGGCACCCTGATTATGAAAACAAAGCCAATATGCAAAGTTCGCAGGCCGTAACTGATTACACCATTTCTTTTAAAGGCAAAAGCGCACACGCCGCTGCAGATCCATGGAACGGCCGCAGTGCGTTAGATGCTGCAGAATTATTTAACATAGGAATAAATTTTTTAAGAGAACATGTTAAGCCAAGTGTGCGCATGCATTATGTGTATACCAAGGCTGGCAAAGTACCCAATGTAATTCCGGATGAAGCAAGTGTTTGGCTGTGGATACGTGACAGTAAGCGAAGTGGTGTAGCAGAAGTTAGTGAACGCATGAAAGATATTGCCAAAGGTGCAGCATTGATGGCAGGTGTGCAATACGACATCAAATTAAACAGTGGCTTGTACGAATTACTGATTAACGAGACAGGGGCAAAAACTTTGCAAAGCAACATGAATTTTGTTGGCCCTGTAATATATACAAAAGAAGAACTTGCGTTTGGCGATACCATCATGAAAGAATATGGGCTGGAATCAAAAGGCATCAGTGGAAAGGTTAAGCCGCTTGAAGTAACAAAGGAAGACCCGGTGGGTGGTTCTACTGATGTTGGTGATGTAAGTTATATTGTTCCTGAAATTACTTTACTGGCAACCACGGCCCCTTATGAAGCACCCTGGCACTCATGGGTGGTAGTGGCCTGTGGTGGTATGAGCATCGGCCATAAGGGAATGCTATTTTCTTCCAAAGCGCTTGGCACCACTATGGTTGATCTGTTTGAAAATGAAAAATTACGTTCCGACATTAAAGAAGAATTTTTAAAAAGAAAAGGAAAAGAAGTGTGGAAGGCAATGTTACCGGATGGCCCGCCCACCGTACCAAAAAATTAATACACTATTTATAAATGGATATTATCATAATTTTGAGAACTTCTAAAAAGGTGAATGCTACTATACGTGAATAATTTTTAATCAACAGGTGAAATAATGATAAAAAAATATAAGAGCGATACCATTGAATGGAAACATGTGTTGAATATTAAAAACTTGTTACAAATATTTGTAGGTACTGGTTTAGCTGTTTTGGCCATGAGAGGTTTTATGATTCCCAACAGGTTTATGGATGGTGGCATTACCGGCATATCTATTCTGCTGCATGAAATATTCCACATTAATATCAGCATTCTTGTAATTGTATTGAATGCTATTTTTATATACATGGGGTACAGAAAGATTGGAAAAACCTTTGCGGTGCAAACAACCCTTGCAGTAATACTGCTTTCAGCAGGGTTGTTTTTTATTCATATACACCCCATTACCAGCGATAAATTATTAATCGCCATTTTTGGAGGTATCCTCATCGGCACTGGCGTGGGCCTGGTAATAAGAGGGGGTGGCGTTATTGATGGTGCTGAAGTGATCGCCGTTTTTACAAAACGAAAAACAGGCTTTTCCAACAGCGAGATCATTATGCTTATCAATACCATTATTTTTTCTGTAGCTGCTTTTCAGTTTGATATCGAAACGGCCATGTATTCCATCATTACTTATTTTACTGCCACAAGGGCCACCGATTATGTGGTGGATGGCATTGAAGAATTTACTTCTGTCAACATCATTTCCTCCAAACAGGAAGAAATAAAAAGTTTCCTGGTGAACGAACTTGGAAAAGGGATCACTGTTTACAAAGGCGAAAGAGGTTATTTGCCGGGCAGTTTTGATATTAAAACGGATTGCGAAATCATTGTTACCATTGTTACCAGGCTTGAAATAAAACAGATCCAGGAAGGTGTTATCAATATAGATCCAAAGGCTTTTGTTTTTGCACAAAGTATTAAAGAAACGGCAGGTGGGTTATTGAAAGCAAAATCACATGCAAAATAGCTGCTTAAAAAGTATTTTTGAATCACTACTACTAAAAACCCGGAAGACGTTTAAAATTGCCGGATGTGGTTATAAAAATTTAAACCAATTGCAATAACATTTTATTAATCCGTTTTCTTAGAAGCTGTTTGAATTAATTATTTAGATTTTTGTATGTGTATAAGTTGAGAAGTAAAATTGGATAAAAATAAAAGTTGCCCGATAGTAGTGGAATGACAAAACCCCACCACTTTTCAAGCAACTTTCAATGGCAAAT
>JANYFT010000243.1 GCA_025359625.1 Ferruginibacter sp. | reverse complement strand
ACTGCTACAGAAACTATTCAGCCAACTAATAAACTACTCTCTGGTATTTATCAACTCAAAGTAACGGCACCAGATAAAAAAACAACCATGATTAAAGTAATAGTGCAATAACATTAACAACATCCACACATGAACTACCGGCTGCCCCATACTTGGGGCAGCATTTTTTTTATGGGTGCCTGATAAACCAATTTCGGGAATGTATCAGTTGCAGGTGGCTGCACCGGAAAAAAAATAACGATGGTTAAAGTGATAGGAGTTCAATTCAGTGGAAAAATATGGCTGGTATGACAGACCGGTTAATTTATGATTATATTGGTGTCAATTATTCAATTGTTTGGGACGTATTAAAAAACAAAATTCCATAGTTGCACGACCAAATTCAAAATGTTCTCACTTAAGAATAAAACTACCTCCAAAATTTTTACACTTTTGTGTTAGACCCTATTTTTTTTCTTAATAAAACCCTTAGGCTGCGCTCAGGATGAAACAAAAAAAATCGATCTGCGGCGGCGGATGATTTCTTAACGGCTTATGTTGAAATTTCCAGCACTTGTTATTTTGAGGCCACAGCCAACCTTTATCGGCGAAGTAAATGCCTGATCCTATAAATAATATTATCCTGTCCGGTTCAGATTTCTTCCGTTTTTTTTTATTTAAACGAAATATTATTGAAACATACATTGCTGTAAACAGAACCAGCATTCAATGTTGATATGGCAGCGGATATGTTTGCATAAGTTTCGGGGATAGCCTTCATATCAGTTTATGGTGCAAAATACTTGCAGCAATGGGGCAGATCGGGTGGCACAAGAAAGACATTTTCAAAAGGATAATTATTCTGTTAAGGTCACCGCTTCAATCATTTCAAGATGGTGTTGTTTTGCCTGTTTCCGTAATTTTTTATTGGTAGCAGTAAAAAACTGGTGTTGTTTAAAAAATCTTATTTGTATCAGGTTCCAGTCATTTTCAGTTTTTACAAAACCCCTTGCTTTTAATTCTAAAAACAGTGTATTGCTGATGGGGTAAAAGTCATCCCTTCCAAGGTAATCCAAATCTGCATCACAAATAATTTCTTCAAGTTTGGTGAGGGGCGTTTGTGGAATCTTAGTGGCCATTATCATTCCACATATAATGTCTACCTGTTTAGGGTTAAGCCCAAAAGTGGGCAATTCTTTTTTTGCAAGGCTGCAACCGGCTGCTTCATGTTCATCGTAAGTAAAAAGAAATCCGGCGTCATGGTAAAGGCAGGCCACCTTTAATAAAAACAGGTCGTCACTACTAATAATATTTTCATGTAGGGCAATTCTTTCTGCCTGTATTCCTACATCAGTAGTATGATGTACGCCATGATACCATAAATCTTTTGATAAATTATTACTCAGATTGAATAGCACCTTCGATCTTATTATTTCATATATTTTTGCAGGCATCAGGAATACAAACATACCCAATAATTATATTGTAAATTAATTATCGAATGTGAAAAAGTAAAAATTGTAGAAATATTTTTGCTGTTATTTTGACTGAGTAAGCCAAAAAATAGACACTACAATATTGAAAAGAAGTTTTATTATTAAATAAAAGGCGATTATTTTTCTATATGCTTAATATTGTTATATATTTGAGGTATATTTTTTGTCTGGATACTACATTCAAAATATCAATACCTATAATTAATTACAAATTATCCTCTCTTTATTTTACAATTCGAAATGCTAACGCAAGATTTATGCTTCCCCTATTAACATTTGTTTTGTTGAAATAAGTTCTATGTTAAACTGGTTTAAATAAAATTTTTAAACTAACCCTTAACAACTTATTTTATGTTACAATTTACTACGTTCAATAATCCTGGCAGAATATTATTTATTATAATGGTATGCCTTTGTATTAGTACTTCCTTATTTGCACAGCAACCAGTAACAACCATTTCAGATTATGTAATTTTTGGTGGTACCAGCGGGGTTTTGACGGGGCAAAATGCACCTGCTGCGCCTGGTTATGGGGTTCAAATTGGTTCTTCTTCCAGCGTTGAGGGCGGCTCTATTGGTAGTTATAAACTTGTTCAATCAACCGGTAATGCTACAATAGGAACCAATATGCTTCCATCAAATATTTATAGCGGAGGCAATATATTGCTCGCTAATAATAATGTGGTTAAAGGCAATATAACAGCAGCTAATGCATACATACCTCAATTGCCAGAAGGTACAACTATTTTTTCGGCAGGCACCAGTGAAACGCTTATTGGCAATATTGATGTGAATGGAAATATTGTAGTTGGTGGGGGAACTGTATCCGGCATTGTTACAAATCCAACTGGTACCACCTACAAATTGGGAGGTGGTACAATAGCAAATGCTAAAGGAACTCCTACACTTCCTGTACTTCCACAAATGCCCGCAATTACAGATTATAGTACGCTGCCCTCCGGATCAACAAATATTACTTCTACCAAAACGGTTGGCCCCGGTGGCTACGGCAATATTTCAATTGGAGGAAATACTACGCTGACATTATCCGGGCCAGGCATTTATGTTTTTAAATCCATTACTACTTCTGGCCCCAACAGCCAAATAGTTTTTGATTTCAATAATACAACAGCAGGTAATTTCCTTATTTATGTTTATGGAGACGTTGTATTAAATAAAACCCAATGCAGTATGATAAGGGGCGGAAATGCCACGAGGATTTACACGGAGATTCACGGTAACGGTTCAACAGATATCAACGATAAAACTGCTTGCTTTAATATGTCAAATGGCTCCAACGGCAACGGTAACACTTCTGGCTGGTTCGGTTCGGTATGGGCCCCCTTTGCGGCTATTAAGGTAGGATCTCCCAACGGTCCAGCTATGTCAGTTACAGGGTCTTTATGGAGTGGTACACAAGTAAATATTTTAGATGGAATTACAATAACTTTTGCGTCAATTAATCTTTGTGTTCCACCAAATGCCAATGCCGGACCCGACAAACCATTTAATTTTAATGGTATTACGACACTTACCGGAACATCAACAAATGCAACAGGAATAAGTTATAACTGGACAGCTCCTGCTGGCGGCGCAATTACAACACCGGCAAATCAGGCTACCATCAGTGTTTCTGCCCCAGGCATCTATGCACTCACCGTTACAGCAGCAGCAGGATGCGCTACAACGGATGAAGTGGTAGTAACAAACAAAGTAAATAACCTGATTGGGTCTGAATTAACATCGGTATACTATAATAATCCTACCGGGCTTCCTTCGCCATTCTTTATAATAACACCCGGATATATTACAATTGATGTTGTTGTAAAAGTTAGTAATTATAATTATATACTCGGTCTTCTTCAGCAAACGAGTCCGGAGAATTATGGACTTAAAAATATAATTACCAATGGGGAAAATGGCTCAAACAAAAGTGAATTAATTATAACAGGAGATTTTCCAATTGCGAATTTACTAAAACTTAATGTCTTAGGTGCCTATATCAATTTTTGCAGGCCTTATTACCAGGCTTTTAGTAACAGCGGCCTTGTTAATTCAGCCGGCGATACTGCCATGCGTTCCAACCTGGTGCGTAGTGGCTATAAAATAAATGGAGATGGTATCAAGGTGGGTGTTATTTCAAATAGTTATGCAACTATTACCAATGGCACTACTACCACGCTGCCACTTCAACCCATTACAGACCCAACAAATCCAATAGCACAAACATTTACAACAAATACGGCAGTTCAGGATGTTACAAATGGAGACCTTCCGGGTTCAGGTAACCCTAATGGTTATACTAAGCCTGTTAATGTTCTTGTAGATTACCCCGTTAAAAGTTCTGATGAAGGAAGGGCTATGCTACAAATAGTGCATGATGTGGCACCTGGTGCTGAACTTTATTTCCGTACAGGATTTTTTACTGCTGGTGACTTTGCCACAGGAATCAAAGAATTAACCGCTGCCGGATGTAAAGTAATTGTGGACGATGTGACCTATATTACCGAACCATTTCTTAAAGATGGTGTGGTGGCCAGGGCAGTGAATGATGTTAAGGCCCAGGGAGTTTCTTATTTTTCTGCAGCCGGTAATTTTGCAAACAAGTCTTATGAAAAAGATTTTGCACCTGTGGATGCTGCCCCAGCTGGATTCGCCGGCAGGAAGGCGCATAATTTTTCCGGTAATGGCGTTGATATTTTTCAGCACATAACAATGGCTCCCGGTAATTATACTATTGTATTACAATGGGTGGATGATATTTTTTCTAATGGTCAGGTTCAGGGTACGCATTATGATCTGGATATGTTCTGGACTTCAAATACTGATGGCACAGCTTTGAAAGGATTTAACAGGGACAATACAAATGGCGATCCGTTAGAAATATTGCCTTTCACAATCAATACAACAACCGATGCCAATTTTCTTATCGTAAATAATACTACAGACGGTAATCCGGCCCGTATTAAGTATATTATTTATCGTGGTGATGTGCAAATTTTAGAATACAGTGTAGGCACTTCAACATTGGTGGGTCAGGCAAATGCTACAGGCGCAATTGCTGTAGGTGCTGCACGCTATGACAAAGCGCCCCCCTATCTAACTCCGCCACTTATTGAATCTTTCTCTTCTTTTGGGGGAACAAAGACTGAAGGAGTAATTAGAAATAAGCCTGACCTGGTTGCTCCGGACGGTGGAAACACTACGGTTAAACTGGGACAGGATTATCCAAATATTGCGTTGGATGGCTATTCTAATTTCTTTGGTACATCTGCTGCTGCACCACATGCCGCGGCTGTAGCTGCATTGATTATGGAAGGAAAGAAAAAGTTTCTTAACCAGGATGTATCCCTATCCACACCTGATGAGATAAGATCGGTACTGCAGCTAACTGCTGTAGATATGGAGACTGCCAACAATCAGGCAGGTACAAAATTTGATTTTATATCCGGTTATGGTTTGGTGGATGCTGATTCAGCAATGCGGACTTTTGCTGCACCCACTGCTACACTTATTAAAGTTGTAGTGCCAACGACAGTTATACCATGCAATGGCACCCCATTCACGATAACAATTACGGGTGAAAATTTTAGCCGTAATACAGTAGTGATGCTGATTAACGGACCAGGTGATACCACCCGTGTGATACCAACTTTCATAAGTTCAAGTGAAGTATCGGTATCAATAAATTCATGTATCGGAAATCCGGAAATCAAAGCTTATACACCTCCAAAGGCCGGCACCAATGGAAAAGATGGAGGCTTTTCTAATAGTTTATATTTCTTTAGTGGCAGTATTACTATTACTGCAAGCAATGTAACTAAAAAATATGGGGAGTTGCTTCCAGCACTTTCATCTGTAATTAAAGTAAATGGAGTGTTGTTACAGAATACAAATCCACTGTTAACATTACAGGACATTGGGTTAGCTAATATCACGCTAACAACGGTCGCTACTTCTAATAGTGATGTGGGCACGTACATAATTACACCATCCAAAACTTTTGACCAGACCAATCCTGTCGATGCAGCATTGCTGAAAAAATACAATTATAAGTTCAACACGGGCATAGTTACAATAGCAAAAATGCCTTTAAAAGTTACACCAAATGATAAAACTGTAAGCTATGGACAGTCTATAGGCAACGTTACATATAAGTATGAATTTAACACGGCTAATATATACAATCCCGATTCTTTGCTGAATGTAATTAAAAAATTCCACGAACTCTTTTTACCGTACAATGCACTGGCCGTGATAAAAGATTTTAAAAAGCCACAATCGGGGGGCTATATCCTTTCCAATACTGATCTTGCAAATATGAATACACTTGCAAGCCTTAACGCCCTAAAAAATTCCCGGAAATTTACACTATCAAATAATAATACATTGTTACCTGTAACAGACCCGGCCACCTTACTAAACACCTTAAACATTCAATACCTGGTAGATGTAGCATCTCAATCCATTTATAATTATAAAATAGATCCGTCAAAAGCCAAATTTTTCCCTGTATTCCCCAATGTCAATTCTAAAGCGTTGCTGAGTGCTGTTTCAATAGATAGCGATGATAAAGGAACCGTGGAATTGAATGGCGGCAAAACAGTGAAGATTTTTAATGGTTCATTGGCACAAATGGTAACCGGCATAGCGGGCCCCATTGTGCCAATAGTAAATGGTTTTTTGGTTCAGGTGATAGATGGAGAAACCGTGCCTGTATCAGCGGATATGGTTCAGTATGTAAATGATGGATCATGGGTGAAAATATCCAGTACTGGCACTTTGGTTAAAGTTCAGGATGGGCTGATCAAATTGGCAAACGGTACACTGGTTAAATTGGTAGGGGGCGTAACATATGTGCAATTTGCCAACGGCTCCCTGGTTAAACTTGTGCAAGGCTCATTGGTTAAGCTTGTTCAGGGCACCAACACAGTCGTCTATGCAAATGGTGATCCTATATCAGATAGCACACTGATCATGTTGGCAAATGGTTTAGTTCAGGCCCAAAATGGTTCTTTGGAAACAATAGTTAGTGGCTCCCTGGTTAAGCTTGTACAAGGCTCATTGGTCAAACTTGTGCAGGGTTCGCTTGTTAAACTTGTACAGGGTTCTTTGGTTAAGTTAGTACAAGGAAGTGAATTAGGTACCGATGCTCCTAACAATAATACCGCCATAATCATGGATACCACAGATGCTGCTGATGGGGGTACAGGATATTCGTCTTTGGGCTCCATGTTTGGTATAAATATGATTACAGGTCTGGATGCCGGCACGCAATATTTGGTTCCGGGTGTTTTAGTTAATACAAATTTTGATATAAGCTATGGTTTAGGTACTGTAGATATCCAAAAAACCACAATAACTGTCAAAGCAAATAATGCCACACGCCAATATGGTGACAACAATCCGGAATTTAAAGTAACGTATAGTGGCTTTGCGCCTGGCGATAGTTTGGTAAATGTTGGTATCAATGGTGTTTATGGTTCTCCGGCTTTGACCACTTCGGCCACACAAACAAGTCCTGTAGGTTCTTACCCGATTACTGTGGCTAACGGTACACTGGCTTCTTCCAATTATGCTTTTAGTTTTGTAAACGGCACTTTAACTGTTACTACTAATCAGTGCTTGATAACACATGATCCTATGAATTTTGTTAGTACTTCCAATGCCCTTACAAGTTTGTGGATGCCCATAACAATCAAGGTTAGTGGTCAGCTTATGGCAAATGACGATTACATTATGTTCAAAGCTGGCACCATTACTTTTAACAATATAACTTCTAATCCAACGGTAACAAATCTGCCTGTACCGAATGGTAAGATAGTTGCGGTTACCGGAAGAACCTCTCCGCTTACACATTTTGATTTAGTTACCAACACCTGGATTACAGAAGTGCCACCGGGTTATGCCAGCACCTCTGATATTTTTATTACAGGTGCCATTATTAACTCAGGCAATGGATTTGTAAAGAAAAACAGTCAGTCTAATTCTGTTGTTAAAGGCATATTATACTCCAACAAAAACTTTAGTGATCAATGGGCTTACTCTATGGCCGCTTATCAGCCGCAATTTGCATACACTGATGTTGATGGTGCCGGAGAAGTAACTTCTATTAACGGAACTTATCGTGCCGGTACACCTACTACTGAAATAACTCATATAGTTAGTGGAGGTAGTGGCAATGGTGGAAATAATTATACTGGTAGCTCCAGCAATCAAAACTCTTTTACCGCCTGTATACCAACAAATCCATCTGCTGTAAACCGGGTGATAAACAGTTCTTCATCCCTTCAGGAAGCTACCCGGCAAGCGGTGCAGGACTTATCTTCAGCAGGCAAAATTAATGTCTTTCCAAATCCGGCTTCAGCGCATATCACATTATCTTATATTCCTACCCACACAGGCAGTACTAAAATAGTATTGTTCACTATTGACGGAAATAAGGTTTCGGAAACTAACTATGGTGTTTGGAAAGCAGGTAAAAAATATGTTACAAGTATAGATGTTAGCAAATTATTAGGTGGGGTATACCTGATTCAGTTAGTAAGCGCAGATAAAATAACCATGAAAAAAATTATTATCACCCGTTAATTTTATCTGACTAAACTTTAAATTCGCAGTATGTATTGGAGTAAAGACATTGGATTATGAATAAAGAAACACTGGGTTTATTGGTATTGATAATGGTGTTTACTATTACTACTTATTCACAAACCCCGGTGGCTCCAGTTTCAGGAAAGGTAGCTGATACTGCTTCAGTAAACTCCCTGTTGCAACAAAGCAAAGAAAGATTTGCTGATGACCCGGAGAAAGCAGTTATTCTCGCTACCCAGGCAAAAGAGCTGGCAGAAAAGATTGACTTTGTAAGAGGCAAGGCCAATGCACTTAAAAATATTGGGGTAGGTAGTTACTTCCTGGGAAAACTTCCTGCGGCAATTGTGTATTGGAATGAATCATTACATATTTTTGAAAATTTAAAGGATGATATAGGTGTTTCAAATGTATTAAATAATATAGCTGCAGCATATTCTGATTTGGGAGATAATGAAAAAGCTTTGGAGTATTCTCTGCGCTCTTTAACAATTGCTGAAAAGTCTGGCGATAAATTAAGGATACTTTCTGCTCTTAATACGGTGGGGAGTATTTATTATGATAAAAAGGCAACTTGGGACAAAGCCCTGGATTATCTTTTGAAGGCTTTACCATTGTGTGAAGAGCTAAATGATAAAGAAGCCCTGGGAGTTATTTCAGAAAATATTGGAGAAATTTATTTTTACCAAAATGATTTGGTAAAATCGAAAAAGTTTTATGAAATATCAGTTAAGGCACTCGGGGATTTGCCCAACAGTTCGTTTGCTTACAATGGTATTGGCAAAATCTATTTAAAACAGGGTGATTTTAAGGAGGCTTTAAATTATCATAATAAAGCGCTGGAGATAGCACAAAAATCTGACAGTAAACATCATGTAGTCCGCTCCTTTCAGGGCATTGCCAATGTATACATCGAAGAAAATGATTATAGCAATGCATTGAATTATTATAATAAGGCAAGCACCATTGCAGAAGAAATAAAAGCAACGCCTGATTTAAAAGATCTTTACCAGGAGATGGCAGTGGCTTACTTTAAAATTTCAGACTATAAAAATGCGTACAAATACCGGTCTCTTTATGCGGAGGTAAAAGACACATTGTACAATATTGAAACCGATAAAAAATTAGGTAAACTTCAATTTGAATTTGACCTGCAAAAGAAAGAAGGTCAAATAAGCCTCCTTACAAAAGACAAGGCTCTCCAGGATGCGAATTTAAGAAGGGAAAAATTAGTAAGAAATGCTTTTGCAGCAGGACTAGGGCTAGTATTTTTAATAGCATTACTAATTTTTAGGAACTACCGTGAAAAAGTAAAAACAAATAAAATACTTGATCAGCAAAAAGACGAGATAGAGAATTTATTATTAAATATTCTTCCTGCTGAAGTTGCGAAAGAATTACAGGTAAATGGCCACGCAACTCCAAGAAATTTTGAATCGGTATCTGTGATGTTTACTGATTTTAAGAGCTTCACCGTTATAGCCGATAATATGTCTCCGCAAGACCTTGTCGCGGAACTTAATAGTTGTTTTATAGCATTTGATAATATCATAGGAAAATATAACCTTGAAAAAATTAAAACTATTGGGGATGCCTACATGTGTGCCGGTGGAATTCCCGTACCTGATAAACGGCATGCTTATAATATGGTGAAAGCAAGTCTTGAAATTCAGGAATATATAATGCAAAATAATAAGCGGAAAGTGGAGGCGGGTTTAGAATCGTGGGATTTGCGTTTAGGCGTTCACGTTGGCCCTATCGTAGCAGGTGTGGTTGGTAAAAGAAAATATGCATACGATATATGGGGAAGTACGGTAAATATTGCAAGCAGGATGGAGAGTAATGGGGAACCGGGACGGGTAAATATTTCTGCTACAACCTATGAATTGGTAAAAGATGAATTTGAATGCAGCTACCGGGGAAAGATCTATGCTAAAAATGTGGGTGAGGTTGATATGTATTTTGTGGAAAGTGAAATTACCGTATCGGTTGACAAATTGCCTGAAAATGCCTTCTCGATTAATAATGGATGAACGGAATATATCACCTTGCAACCTGAATAAAATCATCTCCCGGGCATATTTTTCGCCGGTATGTTTACTGAAAAATAAAGCATAGCTACTTTCTGCAATTTTATTTTCTATAGTTATCATTAATGCAAATATTAAGGTAATGGAAGAACAGCAGATGCTATTAATTGCATTAAAAAGGGGAGGCAGTAATCAGTAGCAGTGCCAAGGTAAAAGTATCATTTGTCAATAATGCAACTTGTTGGTACTGGCGATACATAAAAAAGGCGTAATATTAGTATATGTCATTATTACTTCATAGAGATATGTTTGGAATTCCTGCTAACGCAGGGAAGGTTTTATCAAGGCAGGAAGCAGAAGAATTATTTTCTTTATGGGTGTTAAACCCACGCTTGCAATTGCACATGAAACAGGTAGCGCATTTAATGAAATGCTGGGCTGCCGAAACTGAAGGTCTTACTGATCAGGATCAATGGCGGTGGGAAATGGCAGGGCTGCTACACGATGCTGACTGGGACCAATGGCCAAGCCTGCATTGCAAAAAGATAATTCAGGAATTGGAAGAAAGAAATGTTGACCCTGAAATAATTCATGCCATAGCAAGCCACGGGCCACTACATTTTGGCGTGGAACCGGTGACTAAAATGGATAAGATGTTGTACGCTTTTGATGAACTAAGTGGCTTGCTACATGCCTATGCACTGATGCGCCCGGGTGGATATGACGGCATGGAATTAAAAGGAGTAAAAAAAAGATTGAAAGAAAAATCTTTTGCCGCCAATGTTTCAAGAGAAGATATTGACGATGCCTGCAATCGTGCTGAGATTGTATTAGATGACCTGATTACCTTTATCATTCCACGTCAGGCAACTGTAAAATGATATGGTATGGCTTATCTTATCAGTATTAATCTGCTGAAGTAAAAATGGTATTGCATGTATTCACTCAATTGAAATAGCTTCATTTCCTGCTACCAATTTAAAAATAAAAAACCGCGGCGAATTAAAAGCAGGCTATTATGCAGATATCGTTATTTTCGATCCACTAAAAATAAAAGACAATGCAACCTATGACAAGCCGCATCAATATGCAACAGGTATTACTGACGTATTTGTAAATGGAATGCCCGTTTTAAAAGCTGGTGAACACACGGGTAATAAACCCGGGAAAATTGTAAAAGGACCTGGATGGAAGAGGGAGTATGATTTTTTTATTAGCGATTTTTATTCATCACTTTCGCCACCAGGTATCGGGCAGATTCACATTTTTAAAATTGTTTAAACCTTTCAAAGCATGATTGCTCAAGCATTTCCCGGTCATCAGGATGTGCAATATTGATGAGTGCTTTTGCACGCTGGCGTAAGTTTTTTCCAAACAAGTAAGCTACGCCGTATTCGGTAACCACATAGTGCATGTGCGCCCTTGTGGTAACCACTCCTGCACCTGGTTTTAGCGTAGGCACAATGCGGGGAACACCCTTTGCAGTTCTTGATGGGATAGCAATGATGGGTTTGCCTCCAATGCTCAATGCGGCGCCACGCATAAAATCCATTTGTCCGCCAACACCGCTAAACTGGTAAGTGCCGATAGAATCTGCACAGGCCTGTCCGGTGATATCAATTTCAATGGCACTGTTAATAGAAATCATTTTATCGTTGCGGCGAATAACATGCGGATCGTTTACATATTCAATATCCAAAAATGCAAAGGCGGGGTTATCGTTTATATAACTGTATAATTGTTTTGAACCCAATGCAAAAGAAGAAACAGTTTTGTTGGGATGAATGTTTTTATATTTGTTGTTCACTACATCTTTTTCAATAAGATCAATGATTCCATCAGAACACATTTCGGTATGCACGCCAATATCTTTGTGGTTGAGCAGGCAACACAGTACCGCATCGGGTATAGCACCAATGCCCATTTGAATAGTACTTTTATCTTCAATCATTTCCGCAATGTATCCGCCTATTTTTAATTCATTACTGCCAACTTTCTCTCCAAAATTTGCTTCGTGCAAAGCATCTTCACAATATACCATTGCATGAAAGCGGCTGCTGTGTATCAAACCATCACCATGTGTCCTGGGGGCGTTTGGGTTTACCTGAGCAATCAATATTTTAGCGGCGTTAACTGCACTGCGGGCAATATCAACGGAAACACCCAAAGAGCAATAGCCATGAATATCCGGCGGGGATACATGCACAATGGCCACATCAATGGGTAAGATATTTTGCTTGAACAATTCGGGTATCTCACTTAAAAAAACAGGAACATAATCTGCATACCCTTCTTTAACAGCATTGCGAACACTTGCCGAAACAAATAGTGAATTAAAAGTAAAATGATCTTTAAATTCAGGTTTATCTACCTGCAGATCTCCATATACGCTTATCGAAACAATTTCTACATTTTGTAAACGGGGCATCTCAATTGCCAGATGCTTCAATAGGTAGGTTGGCGTATGTGCACTGCCATGGATATATATCCGCTGATTGGATTGAATGACTGACAATGCTTCCTTTGGACTAACATAACGAGGCGTAACTTTCATCTATCCTTTTTTTTCGCAAATATAGGATTGCTTTGTGTTTCAATACATGATGTTTTTGTATGGTCTGGTATGATTATTATCACTATTCTGAAATGTAATTAAATGAACCTGCTTTTAAAAAATTGACTGCCAGTTTTTAGTGCTGTGTAGGTTAATTGATGCAGGTATTAATGAATGAGTATATGATTGGCTGATTGCAGGTATCATTGAATAAATAAAGAGATGGTATCTGTATTTAGCTGGCAGTTGACATATTTCATTCCTGAACATGATTTATATTGCAGTGATAAGATGAAATCACTATTTATTTTTTTGTGATTTGGCATGCATCTGTCAAATCTATAACCATCTGCAATTTTTTAATTATAATATTGTTTTGGTTCAGAAAGAAAAAAGAGCAGTTGACAACACCAGGATAACACAACAATAAACAATAAACCCCAAATTGATTATGCAACAGGCAATAGTAAATTGTACCATACATACCGGCGATAAAATAATTAATGATGAAGTTATTATTGTTGAAAGCGGCGTTATACAATCCCTGCAGAAAGAAGTGCCTGACAATTGTAAACAAGTAGATTTACAGGGCAACAATATTGCTGCTGGTTTAATTGACATACATATCAATGGCGGTGAGCAGTTTCATTTTAGTCAGCACCCAACGGAAGAAGCTATCCATGATATTTATGAAAGCAGTTTAAAGGGAGGAACTACACATATGCTTCCCTGTTTAATTTCTTCTTCGCAGGAAAATATATTGAAGGGTATTGAAGCCATGAAAAATTACCGGACAAAATACAACAATGGGGTAATGGGCATGCACCTCGAAGGGCCGTTTATAAACCCGGTAAAGCGGGGAGCACACCTTGCAAAATATGTTCGTACGCCCACCAACTCCGAACTGGAAGAAATTATCCGTTATGGTAAAGGAGTAATAAAACTGATCACTATCGCACCGGAATGTTTTACCAATGAGCAGGTTGAAATGCTGATGGATAGCGGCATTGTTGTTGCTGCCGGGCATTCCAATGCTACTTTTGAGCAGGCAGAACATGGATTTTCAAAAGGTATTGAACTGATAACGCACTTGTTTAATGCTATGACGCAGTTTGGCCACCGGTTACCCGGGCTGGTAGGTGCAACATTTGAAAATGAAAAAGTTTTTGCACCCATTATTTTAGATGGAGCACATTGCGATTATGCAGCAGCGAGGGTAGCATATAAAATAAAGAAAGATAAATTAGTACTAATAAGCGATGCCCTCTTTTTGGGTGAAAAAGTAAAAGAATTTAAATGGGATGAATTTAATGCACGGCTGGTAAATGGCTTTTATAGAAATGAAGAAGGTAATTTAGCAGGAGCCACTATTTCAATGGCAGATGCCGTTCGCAATGCAGTGCTTCATTTAAATGTCCCTGTAAGTGAAGCAATAAAAATGGCAACCTGCAGGCCGGCTAAAGCTATCAAAATGGATAAAGAAGTTGGATATATTAAAGCAGGATTACCTGCAAGTTTTATAAAGTTCAGCAATAATTTAGAGTTGATTGAAGCGATGGTTTTATAACTATTTTCTATCGGCTTACTTACCCAGGGATAAACAATTTTTCCTGGCAAAAGAATGATATTTTCGAAAGCAAAGATTTGTAAAAAGAACAATATCAAAACCAGAAATGAAAGTGCCATATTATTTTAGGCAAAGCGTATTTGTTTACCTATTTTCAATTCACATTTAATAAATGTCTTCAATCATAATGACAGTTAATGACTGTTTTATTAATTTAATAAGTAGTATGAAATTTTATTTTGGATTTTCCCTTTTCATTTCCCAATTTGTGTTTTTTGGTTTTAATGGGTCAGCTCAGGATACAACACAAACCCATCTCCTTTCATCAGGTTCTTTAATTGATGGAGCAAAGTATAATAGTCATTATTTAAACCCCCCTGCACTTATTATCCCGGGTTCATTTATTTTGTATGGATGCTTAAAATCTCCGGTGAGTGGCATTCAACGCATAGATGATGACATCATGGCATCGGTGAAAAAAAAATATCCTGATTTTCATACAAAAGCAGATGATTACATGGCGTGGGCCCCGTCTGCATCCATATACCTGATGGATGCGATACATGTAAAAACCCGGCATAGTTTTACCGAACACCTTATTTTAGATGCAGGTTCAATGATTGTTGCCGGCGGTATTGGTTTTGTGATGAGAAAGATTTCCGGGAGTATGGACGTCTATAATACGCAAGGCACAAAGTTTCCTTCAGGGCACACCACCAATGCATTCAGGAGTGCAGAGATTTTTCACCAGGAATTAAAAGGCACCAGCCCGGCACTTAGTTATAGTGGTTACCTTGTTGCTACTACTGTGGGTGTACTCAGAATTTACAATAAAAGTCATCTTCTTACAGAAGTATTGGCTGGCGCAGGTTTGGGCATATTATCCACCAAACTTACTTATTGGGTTTTTGAAAAAGTGAAAGATAAAAAAAGAAAAAAATAATATGCCTGGTTATCTTTATCAAAGCCTGATCAAATGAAAGCCATTACTTTTCTCCTTCCCACTCTTTATAAAACTGCTCCAGATAAGTCTCCATAAACAAATGCCTTTGCCCGGCCATTTTCATACCGGCCGGGGTATTCATTTTATATTTTAAAAGCAACAGCTTTTCATAAAAATGATTAATGGTAGGGGCATTGCTGGCTTTATATTTTTCTTTAGACATTTGAAGATCGGGTGTAATGTTTGGGTTATATATTTCCCTGTTTTTAAAGCCACCGTAGTTAAAAGCCCTTGCAATGCCGATGGCCCCCAATGCATCTAACCTGTCAGCATCCTGTACCACGTGCAGTTCTGTGCTCTTAAAGCTTTGCGAAAAGTTGCCCCCTTTAAAAGAAATATTGCGGATAATATTTTCTACATGTTCAATAACTTCATTGTTGACCCGGATAGATTGTAAAAATTGTTTTGCTTTTAAAGGCCCCACTTCTTCATCTCCATCATTAAATTTTGAATCAGCAATGTCGTGCAATAATGCTGCAAGGTTTACCACCAGCAGGTTTACTTTTTCTGTTTTGGAAATAACCATTGCATTTTTCCAAACCCGCTCAATATGCCACCAGTCATGGCCACCCTCTGCATTCTGTAAAGTTGTTTTTACAAAATTTACTGTTGCGTCTATAATTTCTTTTTCCATCATTGGTATAAAAAATAGCAATTAAATTTATATTGTCCTGGCCATCTGCCTTGATGGTTTTAATTGGCATGCAATCTACAAAATATACTTCCTTATAAATTTCAAACTGTATAATTAGTTTTTTGCAGATACCAGGTTTAAAAAGTTTTTTATATTATAAGATATGCCGTAAATAATTATGGCAACGGCATACCTTAAGCATACCGTGAGCAGATGTTTTTAATTCCCGTGATGTGGTTTTACCTGCCCGGCAAGTACCAACAACCTGTTAAATCCGGGCAAAATAAACGGGTATTAAAATTGACAAACCCTATATGCTGAACATTTAAAAAAGAATTTTGTTAGGTAACCGATCAAGCTATTTGTCAATTATATTTGAATAAGTTTTATAAATCGAATCACATGAATATAGTAATAATAGGCGGCGGTTTTGCCGGTGTTAATGTGGCAAAAACACTGGCCGGTAAAAAAGAGTTTCAGGTAACATTGATAGATAAGAATAACTACAATTTTTTCCCGCCCCTGATATACCAGGTGGCAACGGGATTTTTAGAACCCACCAGTATCAGCTACCCTTTCCGTAAATTATTTGCAGGAAAAGATAACCTGCATTTTCGGTTAGGTGAAGTAATAAAGATAGTGCCTCAACAAAATAAGGTCATATTGGATGATGGCGAACTGCCATACGATAAACTCGTATTTGCAACGGGTGCAGAAACCAATTATTTTGGGCTGGAAAATGTAAAGCAAAAAGCTATCCCGATGAAAACATTGGGCGACGCACTTGAAATGCGTAACCGTTTATTGGAGCAAATGGAGTTGGCAGCAATCAGTAGCGATGCCGAAGAAGTAAAAGAATTATTAACCATTGTAATTGCGGGTGGTGGCCCAACAGGTGTAGAGTTGGCGGGCATGTTTGCAGAAATGAAAAATGGTATTTTGCGTAAAGAATATCCTATGTTAACTGGTAAAGGGGGTGAAATTTACCTTGTTGATGGAGGTAATGCAGTATTGGCGCCGATGAGCTTGCAATCGCAACAGGATACTTATGAAGCCTTAACAAGGCTGGGTGTAAAAATAAAACTAAACTGGCAGGTAAAAGATTATGTGGATGACAAAATTATTTTTGTGAATGGGGAAAGTATTACTACGAAAAATTTAATTTGGGCAGCAGGTGTCACTGCTAAAATATTTGAAGGACTGCCCACCGAAAGTTATGGAAAAGGAAAAAGAATGCTGGTTGATGAATGCAATAAAGTGCAGGGCACACAGAATATTTATGCTGTTGGCGATACCTGTTTACAATTAACCGATGTGCATTTTCCCAACGGCCATCCACAGGTGGCACAGGTAGCTATACAACAGGGAATAAATATTGCAAAAAACTTTCAGTTGCTGGCAACAGGTAAAGCAGTAAAACCTTTTGCTTATGTCGACAAAGGGTCCATGGCCATTATTGGCAGGGCTAAAGCGGTGGTAGACCTGCCTAAACCAAAACTGCACCTGAAGGGATTTATAGCCTGGATGGCGTGGTTATTCATACACTTGTTATCGCTGATAACTTACCGTAACAGAGTACGTACTTTCTGGAACTGGATGATAGCTTATTTTACCAAAGACCAATCTTTAAGGATGATCATACGACCGCCTAAAAAAAATGTGGGGTAGGTTTTATTATGATCTTTCAACAACGTTTATCCGGCGCTACACGGTTAAAATTCCCCTTTTACCAATTCATACAAACGTTCCATCTTTTCACATTGTCTCAAATAAATTCTATGATTTCTCAAGTCAGGTTGATAAATTTTTCCATTCGGAAGATCAAAAGTATTTGCAATGTCCAGTGCCTGCATCCCGATCATTACTGCACCCAGCGCAGAAGTTTCTTCTATCGCTGGTACAACAACCGGCAGGTTAAACATGTCTGCAAGCATTTGTACCCAAAGGTTACTATCTGTAAAACCACCATTGGCATAAATAATGGTAACATTTGTTTTCTCCATCAATATTTTGCCGATGCAGTAGGTATTATACACCACAGCCTCCATGGCAGCCCTTATCATGTGGGCATCCGTATGCTTAATATCCAGGCCCCAATAAACACCCCGGGCATCTGAGTTCCAGAGTGGAGCCCTCTCGCCCAAAATATAGGGCAGCAATAGAAGGTTATCACTGCCGGCAGCAACGGTTTCGGCCATACTGACAAACACATCATAAGCACTTTTATTTTGCAGGATATTTTCTTTAAGCCATTGCAATACTATGGCGCCATTGCTACTTGCGCCCCCAATAATGTACTGTGCACCGCTAAGGTGGTAACAAAAGGTACGCAGTTGTTTATCTGTAATGGCCTGTTGTATTACAACCCTTACCGCACTGCTCGTGCCGATAGTTATAGCCATAGAACCTGCAACTGTTGCGCCACTGCCCAGGTTGGCAAGGCCGCCATCACTGCTGCCAATTATAAAAGGCGTTTGCTTAAAAACGTGTAACCGTGTTGGTAAGTTACCGGTCATGCCTAACTGTAGCTTTTCTATATGCGTTGTAGCAACGATAATTGATAATTGTTTTTTATCAATGCCTGCGTAAGCCAAAATATTTTCTTCCCATTGCAATAAATTAGTGTTTAATAATCCTGTTGCCGATGCAACAGCAGTATCAACAACATATTTTCCAAAAAGCCGGAAAAAAATAAATTCTTTAATGCCTATAAATTTTACAGCCCTGCCAAAAATCTCCGGTTCGTTTTCTTTAAACCAGCATAATTTGCAAAACGGCGACATGGCGTGTATGGGAACACCGGTTGCATGATAAAAGTTTTTACCAGCTTCAGTTTCCTTTAGGCGAACAGCTAAGTCGCTGGCACGGTTATCTGCCCAGATAATACAATTGGTTAAAGGATTATTTTTTTCATCCATCAATATTAAACTGTGCATGGCTGCAGAAAAACTAATAAGGGCCAGATGGTAACCAGGCAATTGAATAGCAATATTATTAAGGCAGTCAATTGCGGCTTGCAATATTTTATCCGGCTCCTGTTCACTCCGCTTTTCCTGCGGATGCAGTAGCGGGTAACCAATAGCATGTTGCGCAAGTACATGGCCTTTTGCTGAAAAAGCAACAGCTTTTGCAGAAGTGGTTCCAAGGTCAATTCCAATATAATAATCCATGTTGATTTTGATTGAATGCCTTTCTTTTAAATTTATTATCCTAAGGTTAACTACGAAAATAAATGTAAACCTTTTAAACCAGCCAGATTAAAAAATGCTTTTTGCCAGGCACCCTGCTATTGGAAATAAACACTTTTTAACCCTGGCAATACAAATTGTTATAATTGTATTTTAAAGATTTCCTAAATAACAACTGCCATGTCAATCATGTCTTCAATAACAATCGGGTTAGCAGGCCCCTTGTTTTTCTTGTATTATTTTTCAACCCTTGAAAAGTAATTATTAAGTTGCATTATCAAAATAATAAAAATTTACCCAATCATGCAGAACTTTATCACCACATTTGCTGGTAAAGTATAAAGGATAATGCCGGCCAGCTTATAATACGCCATGGCATGATTAGCGTAATACTGGAAAAAATTATTAAATAGTAAAATATTAATCAGCATGTTCAATAATTATTTGAAACAGGTAGTTACAAAATGCGTAAGTGCAGCAGCAACATTGTTAGTATTTCTTTTGCCGGTAAAGGCGCAGGAAACTACCATACAATATTTATCTGGCACTGATAAAGATCACACGGTACAATGGGATTTCTTTTGTACAAAAGGAATGAAGAGTGGTAAGTGGTCGAAGATTGCAGTGCCTTCTAACTGGGAGCAGCAAAGCTTTGGTGGGTATAGTTATGGGCATGATAAAATAAAAACTGATGAAC
This sequence comes from Ferruginibacter sp., assembly GCA_025359625.1. Taxonomy (GTDB): domain Bacteria; phylum Bacteroidota; class Bacteroidia; order Chitinophagales; family Chitinophagaceae; genus Ferruginibacter. The sequence goes on along the minus strand of JANYFT010000243.1, from coordinate 58,910 downwards.
AGGGCTTGTACAAATACGCATTCAATGCAGACAGGCAATGGAAAAACAAAAAAGTTTTTATAGTGTTTGAAGGCAGCATGACGGATACAGAAGTAAAGATAAATGGCCGCTTAGCAGGTGCCATTCACCAGGGAGGATTTTACCGGTTTAAATATGATATCAGTGCCTTGCTAAAATATGGAACTAATAATTTACTGGAAGTAAAAGTTGAGAAACAATCTGCTAATCCATCCATCAACAGGGCGGAACGTAATGGTGATTTTTGGGTGTTGGGTGGTATTTACAGGCCTGTATATTTAGAAATAGTGCCCACAGTATTTATTGACCGTGTTGCTATTGATGCCAAAGCAAATGGTACATTCAGCATGGATGTTTTTGCCATGAATGTTACGGCAGGCAATACAGTAGAAGCGCAGGTGCAAAAATTAAATGGTGTAAATGTTGGAACATCTTTTTTTATAAAGGCCAATTCATCGACCGAAAAATTAATCCTAAAAAATCAATTCAATAATCCTGATTTATGGAATCCTGAATTTCCCAATTTATACCAGGTAAAAGTTGCTATAAAAAATAAAGATGGAATTGTCCATATCATTACTAAAAAATTTGGTTTTCGAACAGCAGAACTTCGATTGCAGGATGGGTTTTATGTGAATGGGGAAAAAGTAATTTTTAAAGGGGTATGCCGCCACAGTTCATGGCCTTTAACCGGGCGTACTTTAAGTAAAGAAATAAGCCTGCTGGATATTAACCTCATGAAGGAGATGAACATGAATGCAGTTCGCATGTCCCACTATCCACCAGATCAACATTTTTTAGATGCCTGCGATTCGCTGGGTTTGTTTGTGCTGGATGAGTTAACGGGATGGCAGGCGGCTTATGATACAATAGTGGGAAAACGGCTTGTAAAAGAATTGGTGATAAGAGATGTAAACCATCCCTCAATAGTTATCTGGGATAATGGCAATGAAGGTGGCTGGAACAAGGCACTGGACAATGACTATCAATTATACGAACCGCAAAACAGACTGGTCATTCATCCATGGGAAAAATTTAATGGCACTGATACTAAACATTATCCCGATTATAATTATGTAGTCAATTCATCTTTGTATGGGAAAGAACCTTTTTTTCCAACAGAATTTATGCATGGCCTGTATGATGGTGGTCATGCTGCAGGCCTTGATGATTTCTGGAACCTTATCTTACAACATCCTTATGGCGCCGGTGGTTTTTTATGGAGCTTTCATGATGAAGGTATTGTTAGAATGGATAAGGATAGCATGATGGATACTGATGGCAATCATGCGCCAGACGGTATTGTTGGCCCTTACCGTGAGAAGGAAGCAAGCTTTTATGCCATTAAGGAAATATGGAGCCCGGTGTATATTCCGCAGCCTTCCATCAGGCCCGGCTTTGATGGTAAGCTTGCCATAGAAAATCGTTATTTATACACCAACCTCAACCAATGCTTGTTTGAATGGAAACTTGCAAAGTTGCCTTCAACAAACGATTCAACAATTACAAATACCATTGTTGCTTCAGGAAAAATTGAAGGGATTTCATTGGCGCCTGGTGGTAAAGGATTGCTGCAATTGAATTTGCCTGCATCATGGAATACAAACGATGCACTCTATCTTACTGCATTTGATCCTTATAAAAAAGAAATATTCACCTGGAGCTGGCCTTTGCAATCAACAGCAGCTGTTGCAAAAAAAATAATGCTGCCAATAAACAAATCAACAATTGAAACAACAGTAAAGGATAATTATTTAATTGTACAATCAGGCGGCATCCGTTGTTATTTTGATACCACCACTGGCCTGCTTTCAAAAGTAGTAAATAGCCAATCAACCATCTCCTTATCAAACGGGCCAATTGTTGCCGGTGTAAAACATACGCTAAAAGAGTTAAAGTATTATGCAAACGGAGAGCAATATATTGTAGAACCAGTTTACCAGGGCGATAGCTATTTTAACGTAAAATGGATATTCAATCCGGGTAAGCCTGTTAAACTGGAATATAGTTTTTCAAAGCGTGGTGATGCTCCCTGCATAGGCATTAGTTTTAGTTATCCGGAAGAAAAAATTACCGGCATGAAATGGATGGGCCGTGGCCCTTACCGTGTTTGGAAAAACCGTTTAAAAGGACAGCAGTTTGGTGTATGGCATAAAGATTATAACAATACCATCACTGGCGAAAGCTGGCAGTACCCTGAGTTTAAGGGTTACCATGCCGAATTGTATTGGGTAGTTATTGAGAATAAAGAATCTTCTTTCAGGGTATACAATGATGAAGAAAATATTTTTCTTCAAATGCTGAAACCGCTGAAACCAATGGGCGCAAGTAATGAAAACACAAGCCCGGCATTTGCAGAAGGGAATATTGGTTTTATGAATGCCATCAGCCCGATTGGTACCAAGTTTCAGGCAGCAGATAAAATGGGGCCGCAAAGCCAGTTGAACCTGCAGTTGAATTATGCACCAGTTAAAGGAAATTTGTGGTTCGATTTTAGCCCAGCACCATAGTTTTTAATATTGGGCAAATTGTATATCATAATTAATGCAATGGAAAAATATATCAGAATAAGTCTGTCAAGATTTAAATTATGAATGTTAAATGCAATTCATCTTTTTTTATCTTCCAACTTTCATTCCTCCTTACTCTTTACCATAACTCTTATTGCACCCCTACCCCAAAATAATAGTATGCCAATTTTTAGAAATTAAAATCACCTGCAACATTCACCATTGACAACCGTTTAATTAAATAAAATATAGCGTTTAAAACTTCTCTTAAATTATATTTCCCACTTCTTTATTCGGCCAAATATTTTGATATAATTTACCACTACTTTTCGCATGAATTTGTTTAACCAAAGTCACCTGCAACGCTGCATCAATTCCATTTTCCCCTGTCCTTGTTATCCCACAAAATGGTAATAAAATTTTCCTTTTTTAAATCGGTTAAATCGTACAGGTTTATATCATTTTTGTTTTGCTGTTTCATTATATCTTTCATCAGATTGCAACATTATCTACACCCGTAAAAAAACTTTCTTCTGGTACATGAAATATAGAAAAGCCCATTTAACCAATACGTAGCAAATGGCAAGCACCACCGCATTGTAAGGGTCTCCAATCAATTGGCCAAGCCATTGAAAAAATCCGTTGGTGGTGTATGCCCAATTAATAAAAATACCTGACATATAAATCAGAATAGAGTTCATTCCGATGACCTTAAAAAAGAAGGCCCATTTTTTATAACCGAGAATATCAATGATATAATAAAACACGGATAAAAGGATGAGGCTGTATCCTCCAACATTAAGAACAAAAGAACTTGTCCAGAGATTTTTATTGATGGGCAAATCAAGGTTCCAAACATGTGCCAGTGCAATACATACAAGCCCAATAATAAACATATACAATGCCTTTTTTTGCTGACTTAATGGATTATTCTTTAAAAAATTACCAGTTAAAATTCCCAGTAACCCGGTGCCAATTGCAGGAATGGTAGACATTAAACCTTCCGGATCGTGGATACCGAGATAAAGTTTTCCGGGCATAATCTTGCGATCAATATAAGAAACAAAATTACCTTCCATGGTAAGGTCGCCTTTTGGAAAGCCAGGTGCAGAATTAAATTTTAGCAGCAGCCAGTAACCAATAAGCAGCGAACAAAACCAAATAATCTGTGCACGTTCCTTTGCATATAAAGAAATGATGTTGGCAAACATATAAGCCAGGCCAATACGGCCAAGCACACTACCAAAACGTATTTCGGCCAGGGGCCTTATCTGCAAATGATTATTTGCAATAAGGCCAAGCAATACAAGGGTAAAACCTCTTTTAATAACACGTACCAACAGTTCATTTTTGCTCTTTCCCTTTTCCAATTCACGCCCAACAGAATAAGGTGTTGCAACACCGGCAATAAAAAGAAACAGCGGAAATATTAAATCATAGAAATGAAAGCCATTCCAGTCGGGGTGCGTTAATTCAGTGGCAATCCCTCCCCAGAACGAAGAGCCTGTAGCCTTAGCCAGTGCATGAAAAATTTCTTCAGCGCCCATAATCCAGAACATATCAAAACCGCGTAATGCATCAAGGGAATATAATCTTTGTGAAGTGGTTGCAGGTGGTGTCATAATCGTTAATGGGTTATTGGTAAAGAATAAAGTTAAAGGATTCAGCACACAACCAGTCAAAAGAACTTACTATTTTATTATTAGCGACAGCCATAAAATCCGCCTGATTTTATACCATGGCTAACCTGATTATCATCCGCCACGGGCAATCTGAATGGAGTGCTTTATTACAACCAGTCAATACTACCTAACTTAGTCAGGGAAAGAATATCCTGATTGTTGCCCATGGCAATAGCCTATGGCGATTGATGAAGTACCTAAAGCATATCAGTGAAACGGATATTTCCAATGTAAACTTTGACTCCAGTGTACCAGAATTGTATCGCTTTAGCGATGTAATGAAATTACAGGAAGTAGTTACTTTCAGTAAACCTGGTTTTAAATATTTTTAGACCAGTTACCTTTGAAATAAGAGGAGGTGAAATAATTAAATAAATAATTGTCATTCTAACAAATAATAATACATTTGAGGTAAATATTGCCTGTCAATTATGAATAATCAATATGTTATTGGAGTAGATTATGGTACTGATTCCGTTCGCTCTATCCTTGTAAATGCTTTCAATGGAGATGAAATTGCAGCCGCTGTTTTTTATTACCCTCGCTGGAAAGATGGATTGTACTGCAATGCTTCGCTGAACCAGTTCCGCCAACATCCGCTTGATTATGTAGAGGGGCTGGAGTATACCATTAAAAGTTGTTTACAACATGCTGGTCCTGGTATAGCTTTGAATGTGAAGGCCATCTCTGTTGATACAACAGGTTCAACGCCGGTAGCAGTAGATGCAACCGGAACGCCCTTGGCTTTATTGCCGGCATTTGAAAAAAATCCCAATGCCATGTTTGTTTTGTGGAAAGACCATACCGGTACCGGCGAAGCAGCCGAAATAAATGAACATGCCAAAAAATTTGATACCAATTACCTGCAGTTTGTGGGCGGCATCTATTCGTCAGAATGGTTTTGGGCAAAGTTGTTACACATACTTCGTGCAGACAGCGAAGTTAGCAACGCCACACATTCATGGGTAGAGCATTGCGACTGGATACCTTTTTTATTATCGGGCGGAACAGATGCAAAACAACTGAAGCGTGGGGTATGCAGCGCAGGCCACAAAGCCTTGTGGAGTGCTGATTTTAATGGTTTGCCACCCGATGATTTCTTTACTTCTCTTGATCCCTTGTTAAAAGGATTCACCAATAAATTATTTACAGAAACATATACTTCCGCAGAATCTGTCGGGCATCTTTCTTCGGAGTGGGCCGCTACACTGGGACTTAGCACAGATGTAGTAATTGGTGTGGGTGCATTTGATGCTCACATGGGTGCCGTAGGCGGACAGATAGAAGCATATCATTTAAGTAAGGTAATGGGTACTTCTACCTGCGATATGTTGGTTGCACCAATGAACGAAGTGGAAGGGAAATTGATTAAAGGCATTTGCGGACAGGTGCCCGGTTCTGTTATTCCGGGTATGATGGGAATGGAAGCAGGGCAGTCTGCGTTTGGCGATGCTTATGCCTGGTTTAAAAATATCCTGGCCTGGCCCTTACAAAAACTGTTGCCCAAATCTGCCATTATTGATGCGGATACTGCTGCTAAATTAATTGAAGAAGCTACCAATAATATCATTGCAGAGTTGAGCAAACAAGCCAGTTTAATTCCTCTTGCAGAAAACAATGAACTGGCGCTGGATTGGTTAAATGGCCGCCGCTCGCCTGATGCCAACCAACTATTGAAAGGAGCTGTTGCAGGATTGAATTTAGGAACAGATGCGCCCAAAATTTTCAGGGCAATTGCCGAAGCCACTTGTTTTGGAGCCAAAGCAATTGTTGACAGGTTTAATGATGAAGGCGTTCCGGTGAAAGGATTGATAGGCATTGGTGGCGTGGCAAAAAAATCGCCGTTCATTATGCAGATGATGGCAGATGTAATGAACATGCCGATCCGCATTCATAAATCTGAACAAACCTGTGCCTTAGGCGCAGCTATGTTTGCAGCTACAGCGGCAGGCATTTATGATAAGGTAGAAGATGCGATGATAGCAATGGGACAAGGGTTCGATACTGAATATTTTCCTGATCAAAGTAAAGTGGATATTTACAAACAGCGATATGCCCGTTACAAACAATTGGGAAACTTTGTTGAAGCAATGGATAATTGATAAAGAATGATTAATAATGAATAATGAATGATTTTGGTTGGATGAATTGCATTGCCTAATTGGAATAATTTTGAGGTTCATTTTATTTTTTTAATAAATTATAGTACAATAAAAAACTGGGTGCATGAGTAAATACCTTGACATACGTGAGTCAGCCTACAAAGGCAATATGCAGTTGCCGGAGCTGGGATTGGTATTGTTTACATTCGGCAACGTAAGTGCCGCCGACAGGTCATTGGGGGTGTTTGCCATTAAACCAAGTGGTGTACCATACCAAGACCTGTCACCGGAGAATATGGTGATCGTTAATTTTGATGGTAAAACCGTCGAAGGTGATCTGCGCCCATCTTCTGATACACAAACCCATGCTGTGTTGTACAAACATTGGCCGGCAATTGGCGGCATTGTGCATACACACTCTACCTATGCTACGGCATGGGCACAAAGCCTGCGGAGCATACCTATTTTTGGTACCACTCATGCAGATCATAATACCGTAGATATTCCCTGTGCGCCACCTATGAGTGATGAGATGATAAAAGGTAATTATGAATATGAAACCGGCTTCCAGATAATGAATGAACTGAAAGAAAAAGGCCTGAGGTATGAAGAAATAGAAATGATTCTGGTAGGAAACCATGCGCCATTTACCTGGGGCAAAACACCGGCAAAGGCAGTGTATAACAGCGCTGTGTTAGAAGCAATAGCAAAGATGGCATTGCTGACAGAACAGATAAATCCAACTGCACCGAGGCTGAAAGATGCATTGATCAAAAAACATTTTGAACGCAAGCACGGCCCCGATAGTTATTACGGACAACAGTAAACTGCATCTCTGATGTCTGATTTTTGATGGATGATTTATTTCAGTTATTAGCAGTGTACTGCGATTTAATAAAAAATAATTTTGTAGGAGCTTGTCCACTAAAAAGCAAATGAAGAAATGGAAGAACAAATGTTTATTAAAGTGTTAAAGAACCGCTTCCTCTCCTCCAGGAGAGGGAGAAGGAGGGTGAGGTAAATAAAAAGCCATCGATAAAAATTAAATAACGATTCCCAATTCTCTATAAATAAAAAGCATATGAAAAAAATCTTTCTTTTATTACTGGCTTTTTCCGGTTATATACTGTACGGCCAGCAAAATGATTATCCCATACATACGGTCGATTTCACACAGGTAAAGCTCACCGATAATTTTTGGTTGCCAAGAATTGAAACCAACAGAACCGTTACTATTCCTGCATCTTTTGAACGTTGCGAAAGTACTGGCCGTGTAAAGAATTTTGTAATGGCTGCTAAAAAACAAGGTAAATTTTGTACCACTTTTCCTTTTGATGATACAGATATTTATAAAACAATTGAAGGTGCCTCTTTTTCATTGGCGGTTCATCCCGATGCAAAATTGCAGGCTTACATAGATTCATTGATTGCCATTGTTGGTAAGGCACAGGAGCCTGATGGTTACCTGTACACCGCAAGAACCATCAACCCCAGCGAACCACATGCATGGGCAGGTAAAGAAAGATGGGAAAGAGAAAGAGAGCTAAGCCATGAATTATACAATGCCGGTCATTTGTATGAAGCGGCTGCAGCACATTTTTTAGCAACTAAAAAAAGGAACCTGTTAGACATTGCCTTAAAGAATGCCGACCTGGTTTGTTCAGTTTTTGGTCCGGATAAAAAGCATGTAGCACCCGGACATGAGATCGTTGAAATGGGCCTGGTAAAACTGTACCGTATTACCGGCAAAAAGGAATATTTAGCCACCGCTAAATTTTTTATTGAAGAACGTGGCAGGTACAAAGGCTATGATTCCACCAGTAAAGATTCGTGGAAAAGTGGCGCTTACTGGCAGGACAATATACCGGTTGTTGACCAGGAAGAAGCTGAAGGCCATGCGGTACGTGCAGGTTATTTGTATGCTGCCGTTGCGGATGTAGCAGCCTTAACTGGTGATGATAGTTTAATACATGCTATTGATAAAATATGGACCAATGTAGTAGAAAAGAAAATGTATGTGCAGGGAAGTGTTGGTGCCATTGGTGATGGAGAACGTTACGGCAACAATTATGAACTGCCCAACGCAACGGCCTACAATGAAACCTGTGCTGCTATTGCGTTGGTGTACTGGAACTACCGTATGTTTTTATTACATGGTGATGCCAAATACATGGACATTTTAGAAAAATCCTTGTACAATGGCTTGATATCCGGGGTTGGTTTGGATGGCAAATCATTTTTCTACACCAATGCCATGCAAATAAAAAACAGCTTTCAATTTCCGCAGATGGAAGCCACCCGTTCGGGCTGGTTTGAATGTTCCTGCTGTCCTACTAATCTTGCACGCTTAATACCTTCCATACCCGGTTACATGTATGCACAAAAAGATGACAATTTGTACATCAATCTTTTTATCAACAGCAATGTTGATTTAAACATTCGCAATAAAGCGGTACAAATTGTTCAGCAAAATAACTATCCCTGGGATGGTGCGCTGGTATTCAACATCAATCCGAAAACAGCTACAGCATTTAATTTATTGGTACGCATTCCGGGCTGGGCACAAAACAAAGCCATCCCTTCAAGCCTTTACCAGTTTCAGAATACTTCAGCGGAAAAGCCGGTTATAAAAGTAAACGGCGTAGTGGTTGATTATACTATTACCAACGGGTATGCGGCCATTAACAGAACGTGGAAAAAAAATGATAAGATAGAAGTGAACCTGCCCATGGAAGTAAGAAGGGTAACAGCCAACGAAAATTTAAAAGAAGATATGGGTAAAATTGCCCTGCAACGTGGGCCATTAATGTATTGTGCTGAATGGCCTGATAACAATGGCAAAACAAGCAATATCATTATACCTGCCAATGCAACTTTTACAACAGAGTTTAAACCCAATTTATTAAATGGTGTAACCATATTAAAAACAGAAGTTCCTGCAGTAATAATAAATGGCAGTGAAAATATTTCAACAGTAAAGCAATCTTTTACCGCCATTCCTTATTACAGTTGGGCCAACCGGGGCAAGGGCGAAATGATGGTTTGGTTTCCAACGCAGATAAAGGATATTGATTTGCTCGCAAAATAAGATTGCGGTCGGTACCGAAGGTCAGACCGTAGACACAAAAACAATGCGGTTTGACCTTCGGTACCGACCGCAATAAACAACGATGTTGATGCAAGCACTTTGTTGGTAACAAAAAATAAAAAAAACAACATGATAAATTTAAAAGAATTTGAAGTTTGGTTTGTGACAGGTAGTCAGCATTTATACGGCGAAGAAACATTGCGGAAAGTTGCAGAACATTCCACCACCATTGCAGCTTCTCTAAACGATGCCAAACAGATACCAGTGAGAGTGGTATTTAAACCAACGGTAAAAACAACAGAAGAAATTTACAGCATCTGCATGGAAGCCAATACAGCCAAAAATTGTATAGGTATTGTTGCCTGGATGCATACTTTTTCACCAGCAAAAATGTGGATCGGTGGGTTAAAGATTTTGCAAAAACCATTGTGTCATTTACACACCCAATACAACCGTGATATACCATGGAATGATATTGACATGAACTTTATGAACTTGAACCAGAGTGCACATGGCGACCGTGAATTTGGTTTTATGGTAAGCCGTATGCGTATGAATAGAAAGGTAGTAGTTGGCCATTGGCAAGATCCGGAAGTGCTGGAAGAACTGAATACCTGGGCCCGTGCTGCTGCCGGATGGAACGATTGGCAAGGTGCTAAGTTTGTACGCTTTGGCGATAACATGCGCTATGTGGCAGTTACAGATGGTGATAAGGTAGAAGCTGAATTTAAGTTTGGTTATGCAGTAAATACGCATGGTATTGGTGACCTGGTACAAGTGATTAACCAAACCAGCGATGCGGCTATAGATACTTTGATTGAAGAGTACGAAACGGCTTACACCTTGGTTCCTTCTTTGCAAAAAGGCGGTGCACAATATAATTCCTTAAGAGACGCCGCAAAGATTGAGATTGGCCTGCGTACTTTTTTAGAAGCAGGTAATTACAAAGGTTTTACAGATACTTTTGAAGACCTGCATGGCATGGCGCAGTTGCCCGGTATTGCAGCGCAACGCCTGATGGCTAGTGGTTATGGTTTTGCGGGCGAAGGTGATTGGAAAACAGCGGCCCTGGTACGGGCCATGAAAGTAATGGGCAGCGGATTACCTGGTGGTAATTCTTTTATGGAAGATTACACCTATCATTTTGATCCTGCAAACCCGATGGTATTGGGTTCTCACATGCTGGAGATTTGTCCATCCATCGCACATGGTAAACCAAGTTGCCAAATACATCCGTTGGGTATTGGCGGCAAAGCAGATCCTGTAAGACTGGTATTTAACGCAGCAGCAGGCCCGGCTTTGAATGCGTCTTTAATTGATATGGGCAACCGTTTTCGTTTGCTCGTTAATGAAGTGGAAGCAGTAGCGCCGTTGCATGATTTACCAAAGCTGCCGGTAGCAAGGGTTTTGTGGAAACCATATCCTGATATGAAAACCGGTTGTGCTGCCTGGATACTGGCCGGTGGTGCACATCATACTGGATATAGCCAAAACTTAACAGCTCAGCATTTGCAGGATTTTGCAGATATGGCAGGCATCGAATTTACTTTAATTGGTAAAGACACCAGCCTCTATCAATTTAAAAATGAGCTGCGCTGGAACGAAGTGTTTTATCAAATCAATAAATAATCTTATCATTACAATCTTATTTTTAAAAATTTAAAAAACAACCTCGCCTGCTTATGAATAAGAATCTCGCCTTTGCCGATTACGTAGTATTCATTGTATACTTTGTAATTGTAGCCACTTATGGTTATAGTATTTATCGCAAACGTAAAAAAAATGAACATGATGCCAAAGCCTATTTTCTGGCAGAAGGTACATTAACCTGGTGGGCCATCGGTGCTTCACTGATTGCTTCCAACATATCTGCTGAGCAGTTTATTGGTATGAGTGGCGAAGGATTCTTTTTGGGTATTGCGGTTGCTGCTTACGAATGGCTTGCGGCTATTGCATTAATCGTAGTAGCAGTATGGTTCATCCCGGTTTATCTTAAAAACCATATTTATACAATGCCTCAATTTTTAAAAACGAGGTATAATGAATCGGTGGCTTTAATTATGGCGGTATTCTGGTTGTTTTTGTATGTTTTTGTAAACCTGACTTCTATTTTATATTTAGGTGCCGTAGCAATCAATGGTATTGCTGGCGGTGGCTATCTGCATATCATTATGGTAGGCCTTTCCGTCTTTGCATTGCTGATATCTTTAGGTGGCATGAAGGTGGTTGCATATACAGATGTAATACAGGTAGCAGTATTGATTATTGGGGGTTTGGTTACCACTTATATTGCCTTAACAACGGTGGGAGAATATTTTGGTGTAGGCCAAAATGCCATTGCCGGGTTTAAGGTTTTATTAAGAGAAGCGCCTGAACATTTTAAGATGATTATTCCTAAACCAACTGCTGCATCTTCACAAAATGATATTAATAAATACCTTACTTTTCCCGGCCTGCTTTCTTATGCTGCCGGAATCTGGATAATTAATTTAAACTATTGGGGTTGTAACCAATATATCACACAACGTGCGCTGGGAGCAGATTTACAGACAGCACGTACCGGTATTTTGTTTGCAGGCATCCTTAAATTATTTATGCCGTTAATTGTTATGTTACCAGGCATCGCTGCATTTGTTTTATACAAGTCAAACCATTTGCCCCAATTGGCGGGTGGCACAAAGGATGGAGCATATTCAGCCATACTTACCTTTTTGCCAACCGGTTTAAAAGGCTTGTCTGTGGCAGCTTTAACAGCAGCTATTGTTGCATCGCTTGCGGGTAAAGTAAACAGTATCTCCACCATTTACACATTAGATATCCATAAAAAATATTTTCAAAAAGATGCCGATGAACGCAAGCAGGTGTACACCGGCAGGATAGCTGTATTCGGTGCCATGATACTGGCTGTTTTGTTCACCTGGAACGATCTGTTGGGTATAGGCGGCGTCGGTGGATTTACCTATATTCAAAAATATACCGGCTTCATCAGTCCTGGTGTATTTGCTATGTTTTTTCTTGGTATGTTTTGGAAACGTACTACTGGCGCAGCGGCCATTACGGGCGTATTGATGGGCTTTTTATTGTCAGTATTGTTCAATGAATTTGCACCGCAAATATTTGGCAACGACACTTTCTTTTACACCGCCTATCCAAATGGAAAAGGTGGCTTTGAAATACCATTTCATATTTGTATGGGATTATCCTTTTTATTTACCATGATTGCCATGATAGCAATAAGTTTTGCTGGGCCAAAAGTAAATCCAAAAGCATTTATGTTAGATAAAGAAATGTTTAAATTAACGCCGCAGACTACAGTATTAATTGTAATTACATTATTGATAATTGCTGCTTTGTACGTTAAGTTCTGGTAAAACTATTGCAGTGCAGTGCCAATGAAGTTGGAGAGTTTTATGAACCCGGCTTTTGTATTTCAATCAGGCTTCATTGGCGTCGCACTCTTGTACAGCAGTAATCCTGTTGTGCTTTTTAAATGTTGTATTGGCAAAAGCAATTATTCCAAACAGTAGTTTGAAACTAGATCTGATAAACATGCGCCGTTATTCTCAACAAAAACGATTATTATTTGCTGTAGACTGTATCATTTTTGGATACGATGGGCAGGAGCTGAAATTGCTGGTGATACAAAGAAGTTTTGAACCTTTTAAAGGCATGTGGAGTTTGGTAGGTGGTTTTGTTGGCGAGAGCGAAAGTGCAGAGGGCGCAGCAGCAAGGGTATTGAAAGAATTAACCGGACTCGATGGATTGTACATGGAGCAGTTGCATGCTTTTACAGCGCCAGAAAGAGATACAGTAGAAAGGACAGTTTCTATTGCCTATTTTGCCCTCATTGATATTCAGAAATATAAAAAACAGATCAACGAAGATTATCACCCGGCATGGTTTCCCATCAACCAGTTACCCAAATTAATTTTTGACCACAGTGCTTTTGTAGAATTGGCTAAGGAGAAGCTGCGTTACAAAGCAGCATTGCATCCCTTGTTATTTGAATTGTTGCCGGCCAAATTTACCATGCCGCAACTACAGAGTTTATACCAGGCTGTTTACAATACTGAATTTGATAAAGGAAATTTCAACCGCAAATTACTCTCAACAAAGTTATTGGTGAAGTTGAAAGACAAAGATAAACTCAACTCCAAAAAAGGGGCTTTTTATTATAAGGTGGATAATAAAAAATACAGCGCTTCCTTTAATTCTTTTCTAAACTTTGTTCCGGGTAATTTACCTAAAAATGATTGATGTTTTATAGTTGGTTACACAGATGAGCAAATCTTACATTTTCACTTTGAGCCGTTGTTGGTCTTATGACCAACAACCTAAGTTACAAAAGATGCAGTGTTCAACTAACGTAAGCATTGTAATTGGCAAAGCACAGGAAACCTTCGCTCATTGCCCGCCCCTCATTCCTGCGCCAGGGGGGTATTGATATTAAAAGAAATAAATACTCCGATGTTCAAAAAGCATCTGCCGGTTTTCAATTATTTGTCTGCACCTTTTAATGACTTCACTTAGCTACTTTGTCTACCAACTTAATATGGTACTCCTGTATTAAAGGCGGCGTTTCCGGGGTTAAAGTAAAGCTAATCTCTATGTTGGCTTTTTCTCCTTCCATTAAAAAAGATCCCCGCAAATTATTGGCAGCAATAAAGTCGTTTACTTTAATAATTTTTCCGGCCTTGGCAAATATTGCAGTGGCTTCTTTACTCAGTGCATCCGGGAAATAATCCATAAAAAAATTCTCTGCAAAAATACCTGTGGGCGCTGCATTGTTCCAACCGGGTAATAATTTTATCAACTCATTTTTTCGCTGCTCTAAAATACCAGATACCTTTAATGGTATAGGTTGAAGTTGTGCCAGAGCGATCAACGTATCTATCACCTGCATGTTGAAAGTACTTGCCGATGCATACGTAAGATTGCTGAAGGCAATAACACCAATGCCATAATCCTGGAGTATCCGCCAGTTGCTTCCAAAGCCGGGCAGGCCGCCACTATGGCCTACTATAATTTTGTTATCACAATCCCTGGTATAATTTAAACCATAACCATAGCCAAGCAAAATAGGGCAAACCCGGCCGGATGGATATTTATAATTGGCAACAAGCTGGTTCAGGTTCCAGAGGTGATGCATTTCACGCAGTGAACTTCTTCTAACAACACCGGTTTCTGCATCATTTCTTGCAGGCCATGCGGCAAGGTGAAAGGCAACATATTTACTGAAATCATCCATGGTAGTGATCATTCCGCCCATGGCGCCATAAGCGCCATCTCCCAGCAACGGTTGTTCCACCCATTGTTCATTCAGCCAGCGATAGCCATGTGCCAATTGATTAGCAGGTACAGCTTTGTAATCCCAGTAAGTATGTCTCATCCCCAGGGGGATCAAAATATTAGCGGTTATGTACTTTTCATAAGTTTGACCGGAAACTTTTTTGATGATATAACCCAGCATGGCAAAACCCATATTGCTGTACTCATAAGCAATGCCCGGTGCGTTAGAGAATGAGATTCCTTTTTTGATCATACTGATCATTGCGTCATCTGTAATGGCGAGCTGACGATCTCCCCAGGGATTGTCTTCCGGAAAACCTGCTGCATGTATCAGTAAGTGCCTTACAGTAATTGGCGCCGCATCATTGGTAAGATTGGATTGGCCTTTCATCTCAGGGATGTATAAATAAACAGGATCATCCAGTTTAAGTTTGCCTTCATCTCTTAATTTTAAAATGGCCATTGCAGTAAAACTTTTCGTCATGGAGGCTATGCGAAAATCTGATTGCGTTGTTACGGCAGTTTTATTATCCAGGTTGGTAAAACCTACATTTACTGTATGCACCAATTTGCCATCTACTACCAAACCAAAAGCAAAACCGGGGAAATGATTTTTTTCAGCATACTCCTTAAATATTTTATCAATTATAGGAAAGGTGGCTTCAATATTAGTTAATCTTTTACTGGGAGTTTGTGCAACAGAATTTTTAGTTACCGAAGCAAATAATAAAATAAGCAGCAGTAATAGTAGTGTATATTTCTTCATTTTCTATTAGACTGTTTAATTATTTAAATTGCTGCAAAAAGAGGGGAATAATTTAAATCTTTTGAAGGCTATTAATTATTCATTGGGGTTATTCCTGACTTGCTTCATTACCAAATAATCAGTTGGTGTCATCCCAAACTGTTTTAAAAAATTTCTTCCAAAATTTGTTTGCGAGCCATAGCCCGTCATATCAGCTACTTCATAGATTTTGTATTTGCCTTCCAGTAATAGTTCTGCAGCCCTTTTTAGCCTGGTGATGTTTATGAGTTCATTCGGTGTAAGGTCGGATATGGATTTTATTTTTCGGTACAATGTCGGCTTGCTCATATTTACTAATCTGGCTAATTTTTCTACATCCAGTTCTGCATCTTCCAGATTATTATAGATCGCTTCATTTACTTTTTCTAAAAAAAGTTCATCCGTTTTTGTATGTGCCATACTTTTTATATGCACCAATGGAGAGCTTACAAAATATTCTTTTATCTTGGCCCTGTTCAGCAACAGGTTGGCTATTTGTACCTGCAGGTATTCAGGCGAAAACGGTTTTTCAATATATGCATCGGCACCTGTTTCCAGTCCTTCAATTTTTGATTGCAAGGTGTTTTTTGCAGTGAGCAGTATTACTGGAATATGGCTGTATTCAAAATTGGTTTTAATTATTTTACACAATTCAAAACCATCCATAACGGGCATCATGATGTCAGAGATCACCAACTGTATCACTTCCTGTTTCAATATGTGTAAAGCCTCCCGGCCGTTGAATGCTTTGGTAATGGTATACTTCTCATTTAATTCATTTTCTATAAATTCAAGTATCTCTTCATTATCATCTACCAGTAATATAATAGGTTTCATGTATCGTTATTTTGTTCCGGTGAAATTTAGAGGTTAGGCATAACAGCTAAATTTAATCTTCCTGGTTTACCGGCATGGTAAGATAAAAAACATTCAGCGAATTTTCGGGTTGCTTAATATCAAGTACACCTTTGTGCAACTGCACCAGCGAACGGGATAGTGCAAGCCCGATGCCGGTGCCTTTTTGTTTTGCTGTTGCCTCCAACCTAAAAAAAGGTTCAAATATTTTTTCTTTCATTTCAAAGGGAACAAGGTAGCCATCATTTTTAATCTCGATGGTAAAATAACCGGCTTCTTTATCAAATGGCAACAGGGAAACAAAAACTTTGCTTTCGGCATATTTTACAGCATTGCTGAACAGGTTGGTGAGTATCTTGTTAAAGGCTTCGATGTCTACCCAGGCAAATAGTTTTATAGCAGGAATATCAATGTAAAAACCGAGATTTTTTTGTTCGGCCAGTGGTTTAAAATTAAGGAAAGTATCTTCTACTAATTCAGTGATATCCGCCTTTACACAAGTGAGGCTGAAACCTTTGATTTCCGTTTGCCTGAAATCGAGTAACTGGTTACTAAGATCAATAAGCCGGTTGGTATTTCGCTCCATTATTTTCAGGCTGTCTTTTATTACCGGCAGATCGGTGGTATTCCTGATCACTTTTTCCAGTGGCCCTTTTATCAGTGTTAACGGCGTTCTTATCTCGTGAGCTACATTGGTAAAAAATTCAATCTTTGCCTGAAATATTTCTTTCTCTTTTGCACTTTCCAGCGCTTCAATTTTTCTCTTGTTTTTTTCTTCCGTCCTGTTGTGATAATTGCGCAACAAATAATAAATGATCAATAATGCAGCAATCACATATCCCAAATAAGCCCATGAAGTTGCCCACCAAGGCGGAAGTATTTGAATGGTGAGTGTTGTTTCGTTTTTGTTGAGCACGCCGCTGCTGTTGGATGCTTTTACTTTAAAAATATACGTGCCCGGTGATAGCTCTGTAAAATATACTTTACGGTTTGTTTTAAGATAGACCCAGTTGTTATCAAGCCCTTGCATCTGGTAAGAATATTCTGACATTTCGGGAGCAGTATAACTTAGCGAAGCAAAATCAATACTAAAGGTAGATTGGTTATAATCCAGCACAATTTTACTGGTGTTGATAATTGATTTTGTTAAGGGCGAACCATTTTTTGCAATAGATAATTCTTTATTAAAAATTTGAAACCCGGTAATATAAACCGGAGGTACAAAACTGTCTGTAATAAATTCGGTTGGGTTAAAACTGATCATTCCTTTAACACTGCCAAAATACATTTTTCCCTGCTGGTCTTTATAGGCAGAATTGAAGTTGAACTGGTCATTTAAAATTCCATTCACCCGTGAATAAGTAATCGTTTGTTCTGTAACCGGATTAAAACAAACCAAGCCCCTTGAAGTTGAAAGCCATAAATTATTTTTTTCATCTTCCAGTATGCTTAATATAAAATCGCTGGGTAATCCATTTTGGGTGGTGTATCTTTTAAAATTAAAGCCAGCCCTGTTTAGCCTGCATAAACCACCCTCTGTAGCAAACCATAAATTTTTTTTGCTGTCTTCAAACATGCTGTTCACCCTGTCACTGCACAAACTATTTTTACTGGTCTTATCAAACCTTAAATTTCCGCTTGTTTGGGTTGTGGTATTAAAATAGTTTACACCGTTTCCGTATGTGCTGGCCCATATTATACCTTGTTCATCTTTTAAAATCCCCGTGTACCAGTTATTTACCGGCATACCGGGTAAAAGGCTAAAATCGTTGCTGCTTCTGTTAAATAAATAGGCTCCCTGTGTAGTGCCAAGCATAATTTCACCGCTGTTCATTTGTGCTATGCAATAAATAAAATTACTTTTCATGGAGCGGTTTCCTGCTCCGCTTAAATAATGTTGATCTACTTCTCCCGTTTTAATATTCAGTACATCCAGTCCATTCTCAAATGTACCAATCCATACTTCGTTGCCCGTTACCAGTAAGCCATGAATGTTTGTACTGGATATATTTTTTTTATCGCCTCCTGGCTCAAAATGGGTAAAAAGTTTTGTTCCGGTATCCAGTTTATTTAATCCGGCATCTTCCGTACCTATCCACAGGTTGCCGGTATTATCCTGGTGTATCTCCCGCACTACATTGCCACTCAGTGAATTTTCATCCAGCCTTGGAAAATATTTTTTAAATGCAGTATGTTGCTTTGGATAATAGTTAATACCTCCAAAATAAGTACCTGCCCATATACTGCCTTCTTTATCTTTTACAAAACAATACACGGCATTGTCTGAAATAGAGTAGGGGTCGTTGTATTGCTTTTGCAAATTAATTGCATGGCTGGTATTGGTGTTGTAAATAAATATGCCGGATTCGGTTGCAATCCAAAATTCATGGTCAGAAATTTCAACAAAGTTCCTAACGAATATTTTTGTTTTATTTTCATTATAGGTGAGTATATCTTTGTAAAAATTTGTTTTTGTATCAAAAATTTTTGCACCCTGGTTAGATGTTCCTATCAGTATTTTTCCCTGCGTGGCAGCATAAATTCTTTCTATCCATTTTGAAACGGTGAGTGGAGAATGAACAAAAACATCGTAACTGATAAATGAATTTTTGAAGGAGTCAAACTTTTCCAGCAGGCCAATTGTTGTAGAAACCCAAACCGTTCCGTCGGCAGTAGTACAAATGGAAGTAGCCTCAAAGTACCTGGCTTCATCGTATTGCTCCAGTTGCTTTTTTTGCTCATTAAATTTCGTCAGTGTAAATCCAGCTATAAACCAAAGGTTCCCTTTTGCATCCATCCTGATATCTCTTATGGGAGCGTTGGCGCTGCCTTTTAAAAAAGCAAAACTTTCTGTAATGGCATCATATCTGTACAATCCATTTTCTGTTCCCGCCCATAATATGCCATTGGAATCTTCATACAAACAATGAATAAAATTGCTGCCAATGCTACAAGTATCATCGGATGAATTTCTGAAAATCTTAAAAGAATAACCATCAAACCTGTTAAGCCCGTCTTTAGTACCAAACCACAAAAATCCTTTTTTATCCTGCAGACTGCAGATGGTGGCATTGTTGCTTAGCCCGTTTTCTACCTGGTAATGCCTGAAATAATATGATTGGCCATACAGGCAATCTGCAAAAAAAATAATAACAGCCAGTATAAAAATTTTATGGGTCAACAGGCAATTTTTTTTAGAGGCTTTAAAGATAATTGAATACTCAGTAAGCATAATAATTGATTTGCCCCATTTTAAAAATAGAAGCAAAAAGTAAGGAAGCCAAAACAATTATTCCTGCTACTTGATTATTGAACCAGCCAGAAAGTACTAATAAAACAATAAGTTATAAAAGGGTAATGCTGAAAAAAATATGATGGGATAGAACATAAGAATGTTAAAGTGAGAATGAGAATTTTTGATGAAACATTGATACGATACAGCGTGATTGATAAAAATATTATCAGCATTTTTACAATGTATTAACGATTAGCTGCAAACCAACAAATGATTTAGTGGAATAATAGTAACGATTTGTCCATTAGCCAAAAACATTCATAAAACAGTAAGCAGCCCAAAAAATAAAATTGTTTCTCATTTATTCTGTAATTAAAAACCAACACTTTTAATGTATGGATGGAATGATGTAGAACAATATTTTTTTACACCTTTTTTATAATTGTAAATTTGACAATTAAATATTAAAAAAGGAAGTAGTAGCAAATATCAGTTGCTATAAAGTAATTAATGAGGTTTCCAGTACGGTTGTTCTGTCAACAGTCAATGATTGCAGAAACAATATTTATCTAAAAAATGGTTGCAAAAAAAATAGAAAATAGTCATCATTCATCAAAACAAAAGCTATATGAAAAAACAATTGCATAAGGTGCTGCTGCTTGCATCGTGCATTTTAGTAATGGCAGTATTACTGCTGTTACCAGGCAAGGTAAAGGCCCAGACCAACAATATAACGGGCACAGTTACGGGGAAAGGTAACCAGCCACTGGTTGGTGCCACCATTACAATTAAGCAAACTAAAAAAACCACCGCAACCGATGTTAATGGTAAGTTTAGTATTGAAGCCACCACGGGTGAAACGTTGATTGTTTCTAACGTAGGTTACGAAACCAACGAGATGGTAATTAATAAAAGCAGCGTGGCAGTATCCCTGTCAACTGTAACAACTAATTTAGATGATGTGGTAGTAGTGGCCTATGGTACTCAAAAGAAGAAAGATATTACCGGTTCTGTTGCCATAGTGAACATGACCGAGACAAAAAAATACAGTACCAGTGATGTATCCCAGTTATTGCAGGGCCGTGCCAGTGGTGTATCCGTCAACAGCGATGGACAGCCCGGTGCTACGCCAAGTGTAAGGATAAGAGGGTTTGGTACTTTTGGAAATGCTCAGCCTTTGTATGTTATTGATGGTGTTCAGGTAGGTACCGTGGTACGTGATTTTAGCCCCAATGATATTGAATCTATACAGGTATTAAAAGATGCCTCAGCCGGTGCTTTATATGGTTCTGCTGCGGCCAACGGTGTAATTATTATTACAACAAAACAAGGCAAAAAAAATACACAGTTAAAAGCAGAGTATAATGGATATTACGGTGTTGACAAAGTATGGCAGATAGTACCGGTAACGGACAGGGCAACTTACCAGTTGTTAAATAATGAAGCCCGTGTAAATGGTGGTGTTCCCCTGGCTCCGGGAAATGACCCGGCATCGCCTAAGTTTATTTCTGGTATAAATACCAACTGGCAAAAAGCTGGTTTAAAAGATGGCAACAGGCAAAACCACAATGTAGCTTTTTCTGGTGGTGGCCTTAATAATACTTACCTGGTATCGCTTGATTATTTTGGTAACAAGGGAACTTACGTTGGTAATGGCCCTGATTATACCCGCTATACAGCAAGGGTAAATACTTCTGCTGAAAAGGGAATTTTTAAAGTGGGTGAAAATATTTTTTATGCACACTCGCATGAAAATACCTTGAACACAACATCTGGTAATGACCTTGCAGGTGCATTGCCGCCATTGATTAATACACTTGATTTTGCCATTCCTACAATGCCCATTTACGATCCAAACAGGGACGGCGGTTATGCCGGTACACTTTCTACTGTAGAAGATGTAATATCTATGAACGGAATTGGACTGAACAATATTTTAAAACATTATGCCGATGTAGACCGCACTTTTGCCAACGTGTATGGTGAAGTACAATTGCTAAAAAATAACGGACACAGCCTTAAATTCAGAACCAATTTAAGCTATGATAAAACGCAGGTGAGAGACTATGCCTTTAAACCATCTTTCGACCTTGGCTATTTCTTTCAATCACGCATTGCCAAGCTAAATGATAACAGTGCTGTATATACAACTGGCTTAATTGAAAATACACTTACCTATCAAAAAAAGTTTGACAGGCATGGGGTTGAAGTTCTGGCAGGACAAACCTATCAGCAAAGCACTTCATTATTTAGAAATGGGTATGCAGAAGGGTTTACCAAACCTTACTATCCTGTATTGGGTGGCGGAGGGGCTACGGTAACTTCAGCTTCGGGATCATTATTTGAATATGCAAAAGCATCTTACCTGGCCAGGGTAAATTACAATTATGATGACAGATATTTATTAACTGCTTCCGGCCGCAGGGATGCCTCGTCAAGGTTTGGGCCAAAAACAAGGGTTGGTTATTTTCCTTCCGTTGCCGCAGGCTGGAGATTAACCAATGAAAAATTTATCAATTTACCAAAGAACATATTTACCGATATAAAAATACGGGGTAGCTATGGTAAATTGGGTAACGATAATATTGGTGAATACAGATATCAGCTGGTGGTAAACCCGGGTGTGGTATATAATTTTAATGATACCAGAAACACAGGAGCAATATCCACCAACCTGGTAGATGAAAACATTAAATGGGAAGACAGGATTACTAGTAATGTAGGCGTAGATGCTGTTTTATTTAATGGAAAAATTGATTTTTCAGGAGAATATTATTATAACAAATCAACCGATATCCTGGTAGGCGTTCCCATCCCCCTTTTGTTTGGTTCTGTAAACGACCGGCTCACTACCAATGCAGGCACACTTAAAAATTCCGGCCTGGAATTTTCCGCCACCTATCATAAAAGTAAAGGAGTATTCACTTATGATATATCAGCTAATGTAAGCACTGTAAATAATAAAGTACTGGCGCTTGGCGGTAAAAATGAACCTATTTATGGAGCTGCCTCCATAACCAAAGTAGGTACAGAAGTAGGACAGCATTATGGCTGGGTGTATGATGGTATATTTCAATCGCAGGCTGAGGTAACTGCTTCTGCTTTTCAATACCCAAAAACATCGGCTGGTGATATTAAATTCAAAGACCTCAGCGGGCCGGAAGGAAAGCCCGATAATAAAATTGATGACTATGACAGAACTGTTTTGGGAAGTGCCATACCAAAGTACAATTTTGGTTTTTCATTTACTGCGGGGTATAAAAATTTCGACTTCTCGTTATTTGCTTCCGGTAGTGCAAAATATTTGCTGGATGCCCGGCTATACAGGGATCTAATGCATACGGGAGGCTCGGCAAATTACCATACAGATATACTTAACCGCTGGACACCTACCCATACAAATACAGACATCCCAAGGTTACAGGTAGATGACCCAAATAACAATGGAAGGGATTCCAACCGTCCGGGTTGGCTGCAGAGTGGTTCTTACTTTCGTATCAATACCTTATCGCTTGGTTATAATTTTAAGCAGGATTTAATAAAGGGTATTTCAAAAATAAGGGTTTACATAACCACACAAAATTTGTATACTTTCCAAAAGTTTAAAGGATATAATCCTGATTTTAGTTCCGACGTATTTAGCCCTGGTTACGATAATGGTTCTTATCCAAAACCAAGAACTATTATGGGTGGTGTACAGGTAGTTTTTTAAATATAAAATTTTACATTTAATACTTTTAGTATGAAAAAAATATCAATCCTGGCTGTAGTAATATTCAGTGTTATATTATTTATTACAAGCTGCGAAAAAAAATTAGATAAAGTAGATCCAAATAATCCAACTGCTAAAGGATATTGGGTTACTGAAAAACAGGCACTGGATGGTTCAACAGCCATCTACAATGCATTGATAGTTGATGGTACTTACATGAGATCGTTTCCCGGCCTTACAGATAGCCGTGGCGATGATTTTTACGGCGACAGTCCCTGGTCTGATCTTGTATTAACCGGCCAGTTTATTATTCCAAGTACATCAGGCCCTGTTCAATGGATATGGAGAGACCATTACCAGGTTATTAACCGGGCTAACCAGGTGCTGGAAGGAGTGGGAAAAATGGATGCGGCTATTATAAATGCAGATTTAAAAAAGAGAGTGTTGGGGCAGGCATATTTTCTTCGTGGCCTGGCCTATTACAACCTGGCAACTACCTATAAAATTGTACCGGTAATTACTTCATCCGAATTTAATAAAGATAATTATCCGGCAACAGCCACTGAAGATGTATTATGGAACCAGATATTTTCAGATTTTCAGGCAGCCGAAACAAATTTGCCGGTGTCTTACGATAATGTTACCGGAGCTGATAAAGGGCAAAAAGGTAGAGCTACTATGGGCTCTGCCGCAGGGTTGTTAGCCAAAGCATACCTGTATAGAAAAGACTACACCAAAGCAGCAGCACAATGTGATAAATTTATCAACGGGCCATTAAAAGGTGTTTACGCTTTGGTAGCTAATTACCGTGATAATTTTAAAGATGTAAATGAAAATAACAGTGAGTCGTTATTTGAAGTTCAGTTTAAAGAAGATGGAGGTTCAGTTGATAACTGGTGTTGCCAGCCAACCGCTGATTGGAAACAATGGACGTCTTTTTCTATTACCTATGCCATGGATGGTAAAGGGTTTTCAGATTATTTACCCAGCAGGTGGATTTATAATGAATTTAAATTAGAAAAAACAATTAGCGGAAAAAGTGACCCAAGGTTGTTAGCCACTATTGGTTCTTACGAAGAAGATGACAATTCGATAACGGCTTATGGAGGCCCCTGGACAAATCCCAAAACCAATATTTATCCAAGAAAATATACCAACGACGGATTGGGAAAACCTTATGAAACCATTGGCGGGTCGGGTATCAATTACAGAGTAATGCGGTATTCAGATATTTTGTTAATCTATGCTGAAGCGCTTAATGAATTAAATAAAACAGCCGAAGCATATCCTTTTATACAGCAGGTTAGGACAAGGGTAACTCTGCCAGATCTGGCAACCACAAAACCAGATATGTCGCAGGTGCAAATGCGTGATCAGATAGCACATGAGCGGGCATTGGAATTTTCAATAGAGGGGCAAAGAATAAACGACATCATCCGTTGGGGCTGGTTGTATAACCCCGCCAAACTTGCCGAATTAAAAACGCATGATGCAGATTTTAATTCCTATACACCGGGCAATGAATATTTGCCTATCCCTCAAACGGAACTGGATCTGGATAAAAATTTGTTGCCTAACCCGGCTAATTAATTTTTGTAAAATATCCCTGCCCTTACTTTTTGGGCAGGGATATTTTTAAATGACCAATAAGGAAGTTGCAAAATTATTCCCGGCTATCAGGTATTAAACTAAGTAGTTTTTTCAGGTGCCTGTTTAATAAAAATGCTTTGTTGTAAAATAATAACCACACCCATTCAGGTAAGTATTAAGGGAAAATAAATCAAAGCATTATGAAAATTGCTATCACAAAAATTTACCACCGCCTTTGTACATTTTTTTGTTTTGCAGCATTTGCTTTATCAATTATTACCTCCTGTAAAAAAACTGATCCGCCTGCGATAGCGCCACCTGTTATGCCTCCCGTTGTAATCCCGCCGCCTGCAGGCGTTTTCGATATCAATTCAATAACAGATACCTACGAGGGTATTGCACCATTTGCCTATTATACCAAATGGGGCAGCTATAATGTGCACGACCCTTCTATTAAAAAATTTGGCGATTATTATTATTGTTATAATACCGATGTAGGTTTTGGTATAGATGTAAGGCCTGGCATACAAATAAGAAAATCGAAAGACCTGATTGAATGGACTTTTGTGGGATGGGTATTTGATGGGTTGCCCGCAATGGGGGCTGCCTACATTACCAGCCAGGGTGGTTCGCCTTTTAATGCTTTGTGGGCACCTTATGTAATGAAAGTAGGTAATGAATACAGGTTATATTATTCCCTGTCTTCCGCTGTTTCAAGATTAAGTGTTATAGGTTTGGCAACAGCAGCTTCGCCTGAAGGGCCATGGACAGAACAAGGCCTGGCGGTAAAATCAGCAAATGATGGCAGCATACAAACCAATGCAATTGACCCAACTGTTGTGGTAACACCTGCCGGCGAAGAATGGTTTTATTATGGCTCTGCATGGGACGGAATTTATGCTTTACAACTTAATCC
The DNA here is from genome assembly GCA_025359625.1 of Ferruginibacter sp. Lineage (GTDB taxonomy): Bacteria > Bacteroidota > Bacteroidia > Chitinophagales > Chitinophagaceae > Ferruginibacter. The sequence goes on along the minus strand of JANYFT010000243.1, from coordinate 33,129 downwards.
GTTAACTGGCCTGCCATTAATTAATGCCGATAAAGGTAAAAGAATTGCACAGCGTGGTTTTACAGGATCAACCATTAATGGAAACATAGAAGGAGCTGAAGTTATCTACAATGAAACACAAAAAAAGTACTACATTTTTATTGCTTACGACTGGTTAAGTACCAAGTACAATGTAAGGGTAGCAAGGGGCGATAATCCCCAGGGCCCCTTTTATGATTTTAATAATGTAAATATTAATACGGTGCAGGATCATGGCCCCATGATAGTTGCACCTTACCAGTTTCAGGGCCATAGCGGCTGGCAGGGCACTTCGCATTGCAGCGTGTTTAAAGATGATGGCGGTCAATATTACATTGCTCACCAGGGCCGGCCAGGCAACAGTATTTATTCAATGGATTTGCATGTAAGAAAATTATTCTGGATGCAAAACGGATGGCCGGTAGCATCGCCGGAAAGATATGCCTGGGAAGAGAGTGCCACTGTGCCGAAAGACAGTATAGCAGGGGCATGGGAAAGAATTAAACTGGATTACAAGGTTACGCCCGGTTATGATAAGGAACAAATATATGCTGACTTTCAGATAGCCGCCACTATTACAATTGATGCAGCTGGAACTATAAATGGGGTAGCCGCAAATACATGGACTTATACTGAGCCATGGCTACAATTAAACTGGGGCACGACGGGTATTGAAAAAGTATTTGTGCAAAAAGGCAGGGATTGGGAAAACAAAAAAGGAACCATCATTTTTACAGGATTAAATGAAACGGGTACAGCCGTTTGGGGTAAAAAGAAATAACGTTACCACCTTTATTTTTCCATAGATGTGGTGTGCAAATTTCAGCATAGATAAAAATATCTTCAGACATAAAGCATCAGTGAAGAAAAAATCAGCATGATTAACAGTAGTAAAATATATTTTCTTGTTGTGTTGTTATCATTAATAATATATGGTTGCAAAATAAACCCTGCTGTTGAAGATAAATTTCATTTTACATTGATGGATGGAAAACAAACCAATATCCAGTTCAATAATAAAATAATAGAAAATGATTCTTCAAATGTTTTTACAAACGAATATATGTACAACGGTTCGGGTGTTGGTATTGGCGATTTTAATAACGATGGCTTGCAGGATATTTTTTTTTGCAGCAGCATGGGGAGCAGTAAATTATACCTTAATAAAGGAAATTTTACTTTTGAAGATATTACTGAAAAGGCAGGTCTGCAAACAAATAAATGGTGTACAGGTGTAAGCATTGCTGATGTAAATAATGATGGCCTTCCGGATATTTATATTTGTGTTTCACACTCCGCTGACCCTGAAAAAAGAAAAAATTTATTGTTTATCAATGATGGATTTTCTACTGCTTCTTCCGCTGCTGATAAATTGAAAAACCCTGCTGCCCAGTCTAAAATACAAGGTGCACAAAAAATGAATGAGTCGGCAGCCATAAGGGAAGTGCACTTTACCGAACAGGCCGCAGCGTATAATTTAGCCGATACAGGTTATGCAACACAGGCAGCTTTTTTTGATTATGATAAAGATGGTGACCTGGATATGTATTTGCTCAACCACCGCCTGTACAGCCACACTGCGAACGACCTGCATCTAAAAGATACCAGCGGTAATTCGCCGGCACAGGATAAACTCTACAGAAATGATGGCGTGCCAGCGGGGCAAACTCATCCTGTATTTCACGATGTATCAAATGAAGCAGGCATCAGGGAAGATGGGTATGGATTGGGTGTGGTTATTACAGACGTAAACAATGATAACTGGCCGGATATTTATGTAGCCAACGATTACATAGCCAATGATTTGTTGTGGCTAAATAACCGCAATGGTACTTTTACCAACATAATTGCAAGTGCTTTAAAACACCAGAGCTACAACAGCATGGGAGTAGATGCGGCGGACATTAATAATGATGGGTTGCCAGACATTGCCGTAGTGGATATGTTACCGGAAAGCAACGAAAGAAAAAAGATGATGTTTCATGCAGCAAGCCAGGAAAAATATGATATGCAACAGCGGTTTGGTTACCAGCCCTCTTTTGTAAGGAACATGCTGCAGCTTAATAATGGCAACAGAAAAGTAAATAATTCCATGGAACCTTTTTATAGTGAGATTGGTGAACTGGCCGGTGTTTTTGAAACAGACTGGAGCTGGAGTATTTTAATGGCAGATTTTGATAATGATGGTTGGAAAGATATTCATGTAACCAATGGGCTGGGAAAAGATTTGACCAACAATGATTATGCATCTTTTGTAAACGGGCGGTTAAGTACCGGTAATTATACTTTTGGTGAAAAAGATGCAGAGAAAAAAATGGATAAAAATACCATACAAACCCTGCGTAAAAATATGGATCAGTTTGGCAGCATTAAAATGAATAATTATTTTTTTCACAATAACGGCGATCTTACTTTTAGTAACCTGTCGGCACAAACAGGGCTGGCGATACCTTCAATTTCAAACGGGGCAGCGTATGCCGACCTGGATAACGACGGCGACCTTGACCTGGTGGTAAATAACATGAACCAGGAAGCATTTATATGGAGAAATGAAATAAGAAAATCTGTCAGTGACAGCATACAAAATTTTCTAACTATAAAATTGAATGGTTCACCCAATAATCGCTGTGGCTATGGCTGCCAGGTAACTTTATTTAATAAAGCCACAACGCAATATGCTGAACAATCACCAGTACGGGGCTTTTCATCCAGTGTGGATCCCCGGCTGCATTTTGGTATTGGAAATAGTATGGCCATTGATTCGCTTAAAATTAAATGGCCCGATGATAAAGTACAGGTGATAAAAAATGTACAAGCCAATCAGGTGTTAGTAGCAGAATATGAAAATGCAAAAACAGTTGCTCCGAAAATGGAAGCAGAAGTTAACATATTGTTCGGTGATGATACCGGTATATCCGGTATTGATTTTAAACATACAGAAGTACAAAATTTTGATTTTAATTATCATCAGCCTTTGCCACAAAAGTATTCTCAATTGGGCCCCTGCCTTGCAACCGGAGATATAAATGGAGATGGATTGACAGATTTTTTTGCAGGTGGTGCAGCTAATCAGTCAGGTAAAATATTTATTCAGAAAGGCGATGGCAGTTTTGCAGTAACAAATTTAGTTGAAGGCATTAAACCGGAAGAAGATTTGGGTGCTGTGTTATTTGATGCCGATGGAGATAAAGATATGGACTTGCTGATAACTGGCGGAAGCCTTGAGTTTGAAGTGCCGAAATATAATCAGCCACGGTTATACATCAATGATGGCAGGGGTAATTTTAAATTGGATGCAACTGCTTTACCGGTAATACAAGCTGTTACAGATGCTGTTGCTGCCGCCGATTATGATGGAGACGGGGATATAGATATTTTTATCGGAGGCAGGGTGCAGCCACAACAATATCCGCAGTCTCCGAGGAGTTATATTTTACAAAACAATAAAGGAAAGTTTACTGATGTTACCAAAGATGTTTGTGCCCCGGTAGAATTTGCGGGTATGATAACCGATGCAATATTTACAGATTTTAACAACGATAAAAAACCCGACCTCATCATTTGCGGCGAATGGACCGCAGTGCGTTTTTTTAAAAATATAAATACTAAACTGGTAGAGGTAACCAGTGCAACAGGGCTTGAAAATATGAATGGTTTATGGCGTTCCTTGCAACAGGCAGATATAGATAAGGATGGCGACATGGATTATATTGCCGGTAACATTGGGCTCAATAACAGGTTTCATATTACACCAGACAGACCCATGATGTTCTATACAAAAGATATGGATAAGAATGGCTTTGATGAACTGATACCTGCCTACTACATCAAAAACAAGGAAGATAAATACCAGTTATTTCCTGCATTGGATAGAAACCAGCTGGCAGAGCAGGTACCTTCTGTAAAGAAAAGATATTTGCTGCATTCGGATTATGCAAAAGTTTCGATGGACCAATTAATGAATGATCACGGTAGTAGCGGATGGACTGAATTAACATGTAAAACATCCCAATCTGTATGGCTTGAAAACCTGGGAAACGGAAAGTTTAAAGTACATGCATTGCCTCTAACAGCTCAGCTGGCACCTGTTAACAGTATTGTGGCCTCTGATATTGATGGGGATGGCAATACAGATTTAATTGTTGCCGGTAATGAATACCAGGTCGCTTTTAATACCGGCCGGTACGATGCATCTTACGGAATGGTGATGATGGGGAATGGCAAAGGAAATTTTACACCTCTTAATTTTTTAAAGAGTGGGTTGATAATTGACGGTGATGTAAAAGATATGAAAATGATCAATGTAAAAAATAAGGGTACAGTATTATTGGTATCGCCGAATGACAGTAAACTAAAAACCTTTTTTTTTAAACGATTTTAAAAAAGCAAGAAAAATAAAATGAATACCTTCATCATAAAAACCATGATAAAAAAATACGCATCACTGTCATTGACATTTTTATGCTCATTGCATATTACCCTGGCCCAGCAAAATGTAATATCCTTAAATGCCGGGCAGGCAAAGTACACCATCAGTAAACATATTTACGGCCATTTTGCTGAGCATCTCGGCCATTGTATTTATGATGGTTTCTATGTAGGTGAGACTTCTAAAATACCCAATACAAACGGGGTACGCAATGATATTGTAGCGGCACTTAAAAAATTAAAAATTCCCAACCTGCGCTGGCCGGGCGGCTGCTTTGCAGATACTTATCATTGGAAAGATGGTATCGGTCCAAAAGATAAAAGGCCAGCCATGGTAAACAAATGGTGGGGCGGCGTTACCGAAGATAACAGTTTTGGTACACACGATTTTTTAAACATGTGCGAATTGCTGGGGGCAGAACCTTATCTATCCGGCAACGTAGGAAGTGGCACCGTGCAGGAGCTGGCAGACTGGGTGCAGTACACCAACTTCAAAGGCAAAAGTCCCATGAGTGATCTGCGTACGCAAAATGGCAGAAAAGAACCATGGCAGGTAAAATTATGGGGCATTGGCAATGAAGCATGGGGGTGCGGAGGCAATATGAAACCGGAATATTATGCTGATGAGTATCGTAAATATGCAACCTTTATTTCCGACTGGGAAAATACAGGCGGCTTTATGCGTATTGCGTCTGGTGCAAGCGACGCAGATTATAACTGGACAGAAACGCTGATGAAAAATATTCCGTTGAACATGCTGGGCGGTGTGGCCATGCATCATTATTCTGTACTTGACTGGAACAAAAAAGGCCCTGCGGTTGAATTTTCAGAAGAACAATATTTTGGTATCATGAGGCAGGCATTGCTGATGGAGGAACTGGTAACCAAGCATGCTGCTGTAATGGATAAGTACGATCCAAAACAAAAAATAGCGTTGGTAGTAGATGAGTGGGGCGGATGGTACGATGTAGAGAAAGGAACTAATCCAGGATTTTTATACCAGCAAAATACCATCAGGGATGCGATGATTGCTGGTGTAACACTCAATATTTTTAATAACCATGCAGACAGGGTACGTGTTGCTAACCTGGCTCAGTGTGTGAATGTATTGCAGGCTGTTATTCTTACCAACAAAGAAAAAATGATCCTGACCCCAACCTATCATGTAATGGAGATGTATAATGTACACCAGGGTGCAACCTTGCTGCCATTAACCATCACCAGTAACGACTATGTTTTCAGCGATCAAAAATTACCTGCTGTTTCTGCTTCTGCATCAAAAGACAGTACAGGGGCTATCCATATTTCACTGGTAAATATTGATCCCAGTCATGCACAAAAAATAGAGTTAAATATTGGCGAAGAAAAAGTAAAAGCGGTAACAGCAAGAATTCTTACCTCAAAAAAATTACAGGATCACAATTCATTTACCGAGCCTGAAAAAATAAAACCCGCTGCTTTTAAAGAGCTGGTGTTAAACAAGAATATTATTACCATCACCCTGCCTCCAACTTCTGTTATTGTAATAACAGCAAAATAAAATGGATTGGTGTTAGGGTGTAGTGGGTTTAAAAGTACTATAGATTTAGATGCAGAAGATTGTAGCGGGTATTAAAAGATATAATAAAAAATGAAACGAATAAAATTAGCGGGACGATCTATATCATTTATAGCCGCTGCATTGATGATCAATATTTTCGCCACTGCACAACAATTCAATGAAATAAATGCCGTAGGTAATCCCATAATAAAAAATAAATACACAGCCGATCCTGGGGCGTTTGTTTATAAAGATGCCGTGTATTTATACACCGGTCATGATGAAGCTCCTGCTGGCAAAGAGGGCTATATGATGCATGAATGGCTTTGCTTTTCTTCTACCGATATGGTTAACTGGAAAGAACATCCGGTGCCATTAACAGTGAAAGATTTTAACTGGGCTAAGGATGATGCCTGGGCTTCGCAGGTAATTGAACGCAATGGAAAATTTTACTGGTATGTAGCAACAGAACATGCCACCATTGCGGGTAAAGCTATGGGTGTTGCAGTAGCGGATAATCCTGCCGGGCCTTTTAAAGATGCACTGGGCAAGGCTTTGGTCACCAATGATATGACAAGCCCCGAAAGTAAAATGATGTGGGATGATATTGATCCCTCTGTAATAATTGATGATGACGGGCAGGCCTGGCTTTTTTGGGGCAACAAAAAATGTTATTATGCAAAACTGAAAGAGAACATGAAGGAGATTGAAGGTGAAATAAAAACTGTTGATTTGCCAGGCTATACAGAAGCTCCGTGGATACATAAACACAATGGCTGGTACTATCTTTCCTATGCCAGCGGCTTTCCCGAAAAAATAGTCTATGCCATGAGCAAAAACATCAATGGCCCCTGGCAGTACAAAGGAATCTTAAACGAAGTGGCGGGTAACTCCAACACCAACCACCAGGCCATTATTGATTTTAAAGGCAAGTCGTATTTTATTTATCACAACGGCAGTATCCAAACAGATGGCGGCAGTTTCAGGCGGTCCGTTTGCATAGATTATTTGTATTACAATACAGATGGAAGCATCAAAAGAATTGTGATGACAACAGAAGGGGTGAAGCCTGCCACAGTAGCAAAAAGAAATAAAAATAGTTTTTGAATTGTATAATCATAAAAAATAAAAGCATGCCTATTAAAAAATTGCTGGTTGCCTTTTCCATAACAACAGCCTTATTATTATCCTCAGTCGTAAAAGCTCAAAACAATAATCCAATCATAGTACAGGTAAATAAACCCATAGCAGCAGTACAACCAACCATGTGGGGTGTATTTTTTGAAGATATTAATTTGGGTGCCGATGGTGGCATTTATGCAGAGCTGGTTAAGAACCGGTCTTTTGAATTTTACAAACCGTTGATGGGCTGGACAGTCAATCAACCTAAATTTAATGAAGGCAGTGTACTGATCATTAACAGGCAGGAAACAAATATTGCAAACCCCCGTTTTGTGCGCATAACAAAAGAGGTAGCCGCAGATACACTCGGCATTACCAATGAAGGCTTTCGTGGTATGGGTATTAAAAAAGGATTGCGGTACGATTTTTCTGTAATGTACCGTCAGCAAACTGCAGGCTTAATATTGCATGCAGAACTGGTAAGTATGGTTGGTAAAATAATTGGTACTGCTTCTCTAACCCCATCCGCTGCAACCGGTGCAACATGGGCAAAAGCCGCTGTCAGCTTTAATGCTACCGATTCTTCTTTAAGGGGTAAATTAAATATTTGGTTTGAAGGAACCGGTAAAATTGACCTTGATATGATCTCTTTATTTCCGGAAGATACCTGGAAAAAAAGGCCTGGTGGCATGCGTGCAGACATGATACAATTACTGGCGGATATGAAGCCCGGCTTTATACGTTTTCCGGGAGGTTGTGTAGTGGAAGGTTTCGACCTTGGCTTGCGTTACCAATGGAAAAAAACTTTGGGGCCTGTTGAAGACCGCCAACTGATCATTAACCGATGGAACAGTGAATTTGCTCATCGCCCTACACCCGATTATTTCCAGACTTTTGGATTGGGTTTCTTTGAATATTTTCAACTGGCAGAAGATATTGGTGCTTCTCCTTTACCCATCTTAAATGCCGGTATGGCCTGCCAGTTCAATAGCGCAGAAGTTGTACCTATTGACCAGTTAGACCCGTATGTACAGGATGCGTTAGACCTGATAGAATTTGCTAACGGCAATGTAAACACGCAATGGGGAAAGGTGAGAGCAGCGATGGGGCACCCGGCCCCTTTCAATTTAAAAATGATGGGAGTAGGTAATGAGAACTGGGGCCCTCAATATCTTGAACGGTTAAAAATATTCAGCAAAGCCATTAAAGCAAGATACCCTGATTTTAAATTAGTGAATAGTTCCGGTACTGATCCAAACGGAGAACGTTTTGATTACCTGAATGGCGAATTAAGAAAGATGAATGCAGATATTATTGATGAACACTATTACCGCAGGCCAGAATGGTTTTTGGCCAATGCAGCCCGGTATGATAATTATCCAAGAAATTCATCCAGAATTTTTGCAGGTGAATATGCCGCACAAAGTGATCATACCGTAAGTATAGAAAACAGAAACAATGCAGAAACTGCCATTGCAGAAGCAGCCTTTATGACAGGGCTTGAACGCAATGCAGCAGTGGTGAGCATGGCATCTTACGCACCACTGTTTGCACACATTGATGGCTGGCAGTGGACGCCTGATTTAATTTGGGTAAACAACCTGCAATCTTATGGCACACCCAATTATTATGTACAAAAATTATACAGTACCAACAAGGGTACCGACGTAGTACTAGCTTTAATGGATGGTAAAGCGGTAACTGGTCAGGACAGTCTTTATATATCTTCTGTAATTGATAAAAACACCAGCGATGTAATTATTAAAGTAGTAAATGCTTCTGGCAATGCCATCAATAAAATGATAACAATAACAGGCGCAAAAAAATTATCGGCTGCAGCAACTGTCAATACTTTAAAAAGCAGTTCGGTGTTGGATGTAAACAGTTTTGCAACACCAAATGCAGTTAGTCCCGTTGCTTCAACCATGCCATTAAAGGGTAATAAACTGATTGCTTCTTTGCCGGCACATTCATTTACTATTTATCGTATTGCGATGAAATAAAATTTTCTTCATCATTAAAAAAAATAAAACGCAGTAATTTTTAAATAGCAAAAAGAATGAAAAAAATATTAATTGCCCTGGCAGCAACTATCCTTACCTGTTGTATTAATTTGCCTGTAGCTGCACAACAGCAACAACGGTTTCAGGCTACCTGGCCATCATTGGATAATTATAAAATACCCGATTGGTTCAGGGATGCCAAGTTTGGCATTTTTATTCATTGGGGTGTTTATTCGGTTCCTGCTTTTGAAAGTGAATGGTATCCGAGAAACATGTACATAAGTGATACTAAGGAGTATAAGCATCACATAGAAAAATATGGTACACAAAATAAATTCGGGTATAAGGATTTTATCCCGATGTTTAAAGCAGAAAAATTTGATGCTGCCAGGTGGGTGGATTTATTTAAAAGTTCGGGTGCAAAATATATTGTGCCGGTGGCAGAGCACCACGATGGATTTTCAATGTATAACACAGCCTTATCCAGATGGAATGCTGTAGCAATGGGACCTAAACGGGATGTGATTGGAGAACTGGCAACAGCCAGCCGCAAAGCCGGGCTAATGTTTGGGGTTTCCTCTCACCGTATTGAGCACTGGTGGTTTTTTGGTGGTGGCCGCAATTTCAATTCGGATGTAAATGATACGGCTTATGCAGATTTGTATGGTCCTGCACTGGTACATAATCCTTTTGATAAAAAGGCAGTGGCACCGGTAATGAGCCCTGAGTTTATGAATGACTGGCTGTTGAGAAGCACAGAATTAGTTGACAAATATCATCCTGACCTGGTTTGGTTTGATTGGTGGATTGAACAAAAAGAATTAGAGCCCTACCGAAAATCTTTTGCTTCCTTTTACTATAACAAAGGCCTTGAATGGAACAAGGGAGTGGTAATTAATTACAAACACGAATCTTATCCCGGCAACTCAGCCGTGCTGGATGTTGAGCGGGGCAAGCTACCTGGCATAAGGCCACAGGCCTGGCAAACAGACGATGCCATCGGCAATACATCGTGGGGGTTTACCAACGATAATACTTTTAAAACACCGCAATATGTTATAACCAACCTTATTGATATTGTAAGTAAAAATGGTAACCTGCTAATGAATATTGGGCCACGGCCGGATGGTACTATTACAGAAGAAGAAACAAATGTATTGCTCGGTACGGGTAAATGGCTGGCAGTAAACGGCGAAGCTATTTATGCTACAAGGCCATGGAAAATATACGGCGAAGGCCCGACAGAATCTGCCAGTGGCGAGTTTAATACACAAAAGCCTTACACTGCAAAGGATATACGCTTTACAACCAAAGGCGATACTTTGTATGCTTTAACACTTGAGCTTCCAGCCGCTAAACAATCCATTGCCATCAACTCCCTGTCTTTAAAAAGCAACAATGGTATTGTTGCAAATGTAGCGTTAACAGGCAGCAACGAAACACTACGGTGGAAGCAAACAAAAGATGCGCTGGTAATACAAGCTGTTGCTGATTATCCGTCTGCCAATGCTGCTGCATTCAGGATAAATTTTAAAAAATAATTTCACCACGCCGGATTCACAAAGGGGTAATGGTGTCTTCAAAATTTTAATCATGCAACAGCACAATATTGTTGGCTGATACCGGCGAATAAGAACGGCCTTCTGCATTTTTAAAGAGCATATTTATAGCGCCGGATAATAATAACAAAATATGAAACAGATATTAACCTTATTGCTGTTACTGCTTGTAATAAACCTGGCAGGACAAACAAAATCAGTGATAAATGATACAGTTATTTCTGTGCATGATCCTGTTATAATCCGGCAGGACAGTACCTATTATGTGTTTTGCACAGGGCTGGGGATAACTGGTTTTTCTTCTCTGGATATGAAACACTGGAAGCAGTTAAAACCTGTTTTTGATAAAGCGCCGCAATGGGCAGTGGATGCTATCCCATCTTTTAAGGGGCATATCTGGGCACCGGATATTAGCTTTCACAATGGGCAATATTATTTGTATTATGCGGTATCTGCTTTTGGAAAGAATACTTCTTGCATTGGATTAGCTACCAATAAAACTTTGGATCCATCAGCCAAAAATTTTAAATGGATAGATCATGGAAAAGTGATACAATCTGTACCGGGCAGGGATATGTGGAATGCGATTGACCCAAATTTAATATTGGATGAAAACAATACCCCATGGCTGGCGTTTGGCTCTTTCTGGAATGGAATGAAACTGGTGAAATTAGACAGCACCTTATCTGCCGTAGCAGAACCGGAAGAATGGTACACCATCGCAGCACGTAAAAGAGATTACATTTTGCCCGATTCCGTTGCCGGCGATGCAGCCATTGAAGCACCTTTCATTTATCAGCATGGAAAATATTTTTATCTTTTTGTATCCTTTGATTATTGTTGCCGTGGAGAAAAAAGCACCTATAAAATGATGGTGGGAAGAAGCGAAAAAGTAATGGGCCCGTATGCAGACCGGGATGGTGTACCGATGAATTTAGGAGGCGGCAACACGGTGCTGGAAGGCGATAAGAATTGGCATGGCGTGGGGCACAATGCGGTGGCAGGTTTTAATGGAACCGATTATCTTATTTTTCACGGATATGATGCTGCTGACAATGGAAGGAGTAAATTGCGGATAGAAAAAATAAGTTGGTTAAACGATTGGCCTGTGATTGAAAGAAAGCGTTAATAACACAACAGTAATATTTTAATTGTGGAGCTCGAAAATTATTGTCATAAATTTAATTTTAATCATTAATAACACTTCACCAGGTGTGGAAACGGAGGCAAAAAAAAATATGAAAAAATCAACACTCTTTAGCATTGCAATTATTGCTGCAATTTTAATTACATCCTGCAATAATCAAACAATAACTACTACCGAAAAAATGGAAACAAAAGCTGGTATTACAAAAGCAGCCTGGGGCACTACTGATGGCAAGGAAGTATTTTTGTACACACTTACCAATGCAAAAGGTGTACAGGTAAAAATATCCAACTATGGCGCAACAGTTACCTCCTGGGTTTCACCGGATAAGAATAACAAACCTTCCGGCATAGTGTTGGGGTTTGATAATTTAAGCGGCTATCTTGCCAAACCTCCATATTTCGGTGCGGTTGTTGGCCGTTATGGCAACCGTATTGCAAAGGGTAAATTTAAAATTGATACAGCTCAATATACCCTGGCAACCAACAATAAAACCAATGCGTTGCATGGCGGATTAAAGGGCTTTGACAAACAGGTTTGGGAGGCAACACCGGCAAGTGATTCTACGGCAAGTTTACTATTGAGTTATGTAAGTAAGGATGGCGAAGAAGGCTATCCCGGCAATTTAAAAGTAACAGTTTTGTACACCTTGACCGATGACAATGAATTGAAAATTGAATACAATGCCACCACTGATAAAGCAACTGTATTGAACCTGACCAACCATAGTTACTTTAATTTAACCGGAGATGTAAGCAATAGTATTTTGGATCACACCTTGATGATTGATGCAGATAATTACACTCCGGTTGATACTACGCTGATACCAACAGGTGAAATTAAATCTGTAAAAGGAACACCATTTGACTTTACCAAAGCTAAAAAGATCGGCCAGGAAATTGCTGCTGCAGGAGGATACGATCATAATTTTGTGTTGAATAAAAAAGATTCTTCTTTACAAAAAATTGTTGAACTGAAAGATTCTATTTCAGGCAGAATGCTCGAAGTGTTTACAACACAACCTGGTGTTCAGTTTTATACCGGTAACTTTTTAGATGGCACAATCTCCACATCTGATGGTAAAAAAATAAATCAGCATGCGGCGATGTGTTTAGAAACACAACACTTTCCTGATTCACCAAACCAACCAAAATTTCCAACCACTTTGCTGTTACCTGGCCAACAGTTTCACAGTATTACAGTGTACAAACTCTCCCTAAAATAATACTACAATTATAAAAATGATTTTAAAAAATCTTAAAAATGCAACTACCGGTTTAATGGCCGGTAGTTGCATTTTTGCAGTAGTCTTTGCTAAAAGTATCCAACCCGTTTTTGCACAACAGGATACAAGTACTATTACCATTGATGCAAAAAAAGTAATGGGTTCCTTTGACCCTGTCTGGAGTTATTTTGGATATGATGAGGCTAATTATACCACCATGAAAGATGGTAAGAAATTACTGTCTGAATTAGCAGTGCTCAGTAAAAATCCTGTGTACGTTCGGGTACATAATTTATTAACCACCGGCGATGGAAAAGTGGCATTGAAATGGAGCAGCACCAATGCTTACACTGAAGACAAAGATGGCAAACCAGTATACAACTGGAAAGGCGTGGATGCCATTTTTGATGTGTTTGTACAACGCGGTATAAAGCCCATTGCAGAGATCGGTTTTATGCCCGAAGCATTATCGGTAAAACCGAAGCCATACCAGCATCACTGGAAGCCGGGCGTGCCGTATGATTCTATTTATACGGGTTGGGCATATCCGCCTTCTGATTATAAAAAGTGGGGAGAGCTGGTGTACCAATGGGTAAAACACTGTAAAGAAAAGTATGGTGAAAAAGAAATAAAAAGCTGGTGCTGGGAAGTATGGAACGAACCCAATATCGGTTACTGGAAAGGTACGATGGAAGAGTATTTTACTTTGTATGATTTTGCGGCTGATGCGGTGAAAAGGGCATGCCCGGGTGCGGTGATCGGCGGCCCCACTTCCACGGGCCCGAGGTGGGACAAAGCCGGTGATTTTCTAAAAGCATTTTTACAGCATTGTGTTGAGGGTAAAAATAATGCAACAGGTAAAACGGGAGCACCTTTAGATTACATAACGTTTCATGCAAAAGGGAATCCAACTGTTGTAAACAATCATGTGCAGATGAATATGGCAGTGCAGTTACAGGATGTTGCAAAAGGTTTTGAAATTATAAATGCTTTTCCATCACTAAAAAAACTGCCGATCATTATTGGCGAGTTTGATCCGGAAGGTTGTGCGGCCTGCTCCGTAAAGTTTAATCCGCAAAATGCTTACCGCAATGGTACGATGTATTCAAGTTATACAGCGGCTTCATTCGCACAACTGTATGCGCTGGCAAAAAAGTATGACGTTAACCTGCAGGGAGCCGTAAGTTGGTCTTTTGAATTTGAAGATCAGCCCTGGTTTGCAGGCTTCCGTGATCTGGCAACCAACGGGGTTGATAAACCCGTGCTGAACGTTTTCAGAATGTTTGGCATGATGAAGGGGAAGATGCTGGAAGTAAATAATGCGAACACTCTTTCATTGCAACAAATTGTTGATAGCAGCGTTCATGGCGACCAGTCATACGTTAATGCCCTGGCCACTTTAAGTACAAAAGAGTTGTACATTCTGCTTTGGAATTATCATGATGATGATAGTAAAAAATTAACAGCAGTGATAAATTTGGTGCTGCAAAATCTGCCTTCCGGTAAAGTAATAGTAAGCAATTACCTGGTGGATGAAACACATAGTAATTCCTATACATTGTGGAAAGAAATGGGTTCTCCGCAAAACATTTCTGCAAAGCAATTTACAAAGTTGGAAGCAGCTGGAAAATTGCAAAAAAACGGCGGCGTAAAACAGTTGAAAGTGTTGAATGGAAAAGTAAATTACCAGTTGCCTTTGGCAGGGCAGGCGGTTGCGTTATTAAAAGTTAGTTGGTAATTATTTACGTGTTACGAAACGATTAAGTAACTAATATTGCAAATTATTTTATAAAAAAAGAAACCTGTTTTTTTGAAATGAACATAACAGCAAAAGCATTTTTATTTGATTTGAATGGTACCATAATCGATGATATGCATTACCATACAATAGCCTGGCAAAATATTTTAAACAATGATCTGGGTGCAAACTTTACGAGAGAAGAAGTGAAGGCACAGATGTATGGTAAAAATGAAGAAGTATTGACCCGCTTTTTTGGTAAAGATCATTTTACGTCGGACCGCATGAATGAATTATCATTCGAAAAAGAAAGACGGTATCAACAGACTTACCTGCCAAAACTTGCATTAATTAATGGACTGAAAGAGTTTTTAGCAGGTGCAAAAGCCGCTGGTATTAAGATGGCCATTGGTTCTGCAGCCATTCCTTTTAATATTGATTTTGTATTGGACAATCTTCAATTGCGTGACTACTTTCCTGTGATTGTGAGTGCAGATAATGTAACCATCAGCAAACCTCATCCCGAAACTTTTTTACAATGTGCTGCAGCATTAGGTGTTAATGCAAAAGATTGTATTGTTTTTGAAGATGCACCAAAGGGGGTGGAGAGCGCACTGAACGCAGGTATGCAAACTTTTGTACTGACTACTACACATCCCATGGAAGATTTTGAGCTATACAATAATGTAATTGGTTATGCAAATGATTACACCGGTCTTTCTATTAGATAAAAATGAATTGCAAATACCCGGCAATAGATGGCTGGTCTTTTGAATAAATTTTGTCTATCCCTTATTTGATTAACCAACCCCTGGCTTTTTAATTTATTTCTGCCATTAATTTATTTTATTTTTTTAAAGAGCATGTATTCTTTCATCACGATGAAATAAATATGGATGTTGGAATTGTAAACAGGTTTTCAATTTTTTATTTTAAAAAAAATAAATTGAATTTTCACTCATCCATGTTTATTCCCTTTCATCACAATTGTTTGCAAGCTGCTGCACCATTCATCTCGCAAAATCCTCACTTCATCCAAAATTAGCTTTTGGCACTGTAACTTTTTGAATTGCTTTGCGTTCAATAAGTTAATCAAAACAACCGAAATTATTATAATGAAAAAACTAACTATTTTTATTTTGTCGGCAATGCTACTATTAGCTGCCAAACCAATGGCCCAAACCATGGGAAGAGTAACCGGAAAAGTAGCCGATAATAACAGCAAACCTTTACAGTCTGTTACCGTGTCGCTCTTGCAGGCAAAAGATAGCAGTCTTGTAAAAGCTGCTGTAACTGGCTCGGACGGCGGTTTTGAATTTACTACAAAAAAGGTAGACAGCTTTTTAATAAGCTATTCATTAGTAGGCTTTGAAACTAAATATGCACCATCCTTTTTTCTAAAGGCAGGAGAAAACGTTACTGTTCCGTCAACGTCACTGTTGTCTGTATCCAATAAATTATCAGCCGTAACTGTTGTTTCAAAAAAACCAATGATAGAGATCAGGGCAGATAAAACAGTGTTTAATGTAGAAGCTAGCATAAATGCAACGGGCAGCAATGCATTAGAGTTGTTGCAAAAAAGTCCGGGCATGCAGGTGGACAATAATGACAATATCAGCATGAAAGGTAAATCAGGAGTAAAGGTTTATGTAGATGGAAAAATGATGCAGTTGGATACAAAGGACCTGGCAGCTTATTTAAAAAGTATTAACAGCAATGATGTGGAAGCTATTGAAATGATCAGTAACCCAAGTGCAAAATATGATGCAAGCGGCAATGCAGGTATTGTAAATATCCGCCTGAAAAAAAATAAAAAATTTGGTACCAATGGAAGTACCAACCTGGGTTTTGTGCAAGGGGTTACACCTAAAGGCAATGGCTCTGTAAATTTAAACTATCGCGATAAAAAAATAAACCTGTTTAGTAATGTTGGCGCCAACATCGGTCAGTATCAAAATCCACTCAGGTTGTACCGGATACAAAAAGATACCGCTTACAAACAAATGAGCCTTAACCTTAATAGCAATAAAAACATAAATATTAAGGCAGGTGCAGATTATTTTATAGATAATAAAAACACCATCGGTGTTTTGGTAACTACCAATTTTGGTGATAACGAATGGTCGAGCACCACCAACACACCTATCTTTTATAATCCTACCGGTAAGTTTATAAAAAATCTGCAGGCTTACAATTTAGTGCCCGGTAACCGCACCAATGCTAACTTTAACCTTAACTACCGGTATGCAGATACCAGCGGCACAGAAATAAATTTTGATGCCGATTACGGATTATTCAGGGGCAGGGGAAAAAGTTACCAGCCTAATTATTATTACAACAATGCTAACGAATTAATTTATAGTGTCATTTACAGAAACGCTACACCAACCGATATAGATATCTATACCGCCAAGCTGGATGTGGAACAAAAACTGGGCAAAGGAAAACTGGGCTATGGCGCTAAAACTTCTTTTGTAACTACAAAAAACACCTTCGATTTTTTTAATGATAATGCCAGCGGCGAACCTGTAAAAGTATTAGACCGAAGTAATACATTTAAGTACAAAGAAAATGTAAATGCAGCTTATGCAAATTATCAGCAGCAGTTAAACACCAAATGGAGCATACAGACTGGGTTAAGAATGGAACAGACAAACAGCGAAGGGGGCCTTACCCGGGAAGATGGAATTGTGCAGGCGGATAATACAGTTAAAAGAAGTTATGTAAATCTTTTTCCCAGTGCGGCTCTTACCTGGAACCTGCATAAAAATCATACACTAAACCTAACGTATAGCCGCAGAATTGACCGGCCAACTTACCAGGACCTGAACCCTTTTGAAAATAAACTGGATGAACTGACCTATGAAAAAGGCAATGCATTCCTTCGTCCGCAATACACGGATAATATAGAGTTAACGCATACTTTCATGGGTATTATTAATACAACAGTAGGGTATAGCCATGTAAAGGATTACGCCACACAGGTAACCGACACCACCGGCAATGCTACTTATGTTCAGCAACAAAACCTGGCCACACAAAATATTATCAACATCAATATCGGCTCTTCGTTACCCATCAATAAATGGTGGAGCGGCTACGCCAATATCTGGTACAATTACCAGATGTTTGATGGAGCTATTGGCAAAAAAGCTTTAAAAGTTAATATACCCGGTTATGGTGCCTACCTGCAGCAAAGCTTTATTTTAGGCAAAGATTATACTGCCGAAATAAGCGGCTGGTTCAATGGCCCAAGCATATGGGCTGCCACCTGGAAAACCAAACCGCAAGGTGGTGTGGACTTAGGTTTGCAAAAGCTTTTTTTGCACAAAAAGGCTACCATTAAAATTTCTGCAACAGATATATTTCATACTTCATCATGGAAAGCAACCAGCGATTTTGGCGGCCTACAGATCAATGCCGCCGGTTCGTGGGAAAGCCAGACTTTTCGTGTAAATTTCAGTTACCGTTTTGGCAGCAACCAAATTAAAAATTCAAGGGATAGAAAAACAGGTTTGGAAAGCGAATCAAAAAGGATCAAATAATAGCAACGTCCGTAAACCTGTAAAATTACTCAATCAAAAAATCCGCAAAAAAAAAGTCTCCAAATTTTTGGAGACTTTTTTGTAATTATAAAATAACTGTCCAGTCAAGGAAGCCATGTGGTAAATCGTTGTGTCACTCACTTGTACCTTTTAAGCTTTGTGGCACTCCCATTAAATCCGCTACACTATTAGTTATTGGTGGTGCAAATGCGATCAGCTTAAAATTAAAATATGTAGCTTACAAATAATTTCAAAGCCATCACTCGTTTAAGAAAATTATACATCAATAAATTCCCCTCGTCAGACCGTTTCACCGAGCAGCCATCAGCCATTACTTGTACTCATATTCAAAATACCCCAAAAGATCATTCTCTTTTGAAAAACATTTTTCAATGATCTTTACGCCATCATTGTATACATATTTCCAGGTATAGTAATTTCTGCTTACACCTTCTTCCACCGATATCATTTGTGTAACCTGGTTGCTGCTATTATATTCAAAAGTAAAATCGGGCATCAGCTTTCCTACCACTACATTAAACTTTACAACGTCTGTCAGCCTGTTTTTTGCATCGTAATAATAATAATAATGGTGCCCATTTTTACCTGGTTCAATTTCATCTGTAACGTTGCCATGTTCGTCAATAATAAAGTCTGTCAAAACAGAATCTTTATTATTTTTTATTCGCAGCATTTGTATGGGTTGTTTTTTATCATTGTATTTGTACCGGTGCTCTTCTTTCAGCAGGGTAGCAAAATCTTCATCTGAAGAGTGCGAAGTTGAAATAATGCTGATGATATCCCCATCTGCATTGTATTGATAGAAAGAAGTAGACGCAGTAATATCAGAGCTGTCAGTAGACTGCATCAGTTGCCCAGTATTATTGTAGAAAGAAGTGAGCAGGGCCTTGCCGGTTGTATAACTCCTTGTGTAGGTTTCCATCCGGCGGTAATCTTTACTAATTTTTTTCTCGCAAAAAAAACCTTCACTCGGAGTTTTGTCGCCCTCAAAACTATGCACTTCAATGGTTTTAATTTTTTGCTGTTGCAGCACTGCTTTTTCAGCCTGTGCCTGTTTATTGCTTACAAGGTCTTTATAGTAATATTGTGCAGGTGCAAAATGAGCAATCATCACCAGCAGCACAAAAAGCATCCCTGTTTTTTTCATCATGTATTGAATTTTCGAGCGTAAAAGTAAGCTAATAAATTTTTTTAATCAGATGGTTATTTCTGCCATACCATTCGGTCATTCTTTTTTTGAGTATTTTTAACAAAATTTGTTGGTGCCGGATTGTTTACTTTAACCACCAGCAAAATATTTATTTTAAAAATTGCTTTGTTTAAACGATGGCTTGTAACAATTGCAATCCTTATTTTTTCAATTTATTTTAATTAAAGTATGCAGCATAATTCCGCTTTTGAAAGATTGGTAAATATCATGAATGAATTAAGAGAACAATGCCCGTGGGATAAAAAGCAAACGATACAAACATTGCGGCAACTAACCATTGAAGAAACCTTCGAACTAACAGATGCCATAACAGATAATGACTGGAAAGGCATTAAAGAAGAACTGGGCGATATTTTACTGCACATTGTTTTTTATGCTAAAATTGGCACAGAGCAAAACCAGTTTACACTTGATGAAGTGATCAACGGCGTTTGTGAAAAACTAATTTTCAGGCATCCTCATATTTATGGTGATGTAGTTGTAAAAGATGAAGAAGATGTAAAACGCAATTGGGAAAAATTAAAACTAAAAGAAGGTAAGGCATCTGTATTAAGTGGCGTACCTAAAACCTTACCGGCAACAGTTAAAGCCATGCGGCTGCAGGAAAAGGCAAAGCAGGTGGGCTTTGAATGGGAAAATAAGGAACAGGTTTGGGAGAAAGTAGAGGAAGAAAAAGCAGAGTTATTTGAAGCCATCGCCTCCGGTAACAGGGAAAATATGGAAGACGAACTAGGGGATGTTTTTTTCTCTTTGATAAACTTTGCAAGGTTTTTGCAGTTAGATGCTGAGAATGCCCTGGAACGAACCAACAAAAAATTTATCAACAGGTTTACTAAAATGGAAGCAGAGGCGTTGAGCAGCGGTAAGGCACTGCAGGATATGACTTTAGAAGAAATGGATACTATCTGGAATAAAATAAAAAAACAATAATCATCATTATTTTACAAGCTGCGATTGCAGTAAATTAATATTACTTGCAAAACGACTACTCTTTTAAACAGCGGTTATTAAAAAATGCTTATTTACTGGTAACTGCAGCCTGGCTTATCACTATATCTTTTATAATTGATAATTATTGGTCAGGAAGTGCTTCACCCGAAGCATTTCAGAAAAACATGAGTGGCTATATTGCGGGCCACGAAAATGATTTTGATGCAATAACGAATGATTCTGCTGTAATTAATAAAATTGCTCATAAAAGCAGCAGCGAAATTGCACTGCAGCAATTAACAGAAAAGAAATATTTCTTTTTTATTTTATCCAAAAACGAAAGGGGCAATTACGATCTCCTTTTTTGGAATACACAGGTAATAGATCCAACAATTCATATATTTAACATGCAGGGAAGGTCTGGCTTTATACAATTGCCCAACGGGTATTATGTGTGGCGAAAAGCCGAAGTCAATAGCCTGACTGTTTTGGCGTTAATTCCTGTAAAATGGAACTACGCTATTACAAATGAATACCTCGAAAATTCCTTTGCAATTGATAACCGCCTGGGAAATAATTATAGCATTTCAGACCAGCCAAATGGAACTTCCATTAAGTCAAAGGAAGGTAATTTTCTTTTCTCCCTGGTGCAAAATAATATAATTACAATTCCGCAAAATGCTTTACTGGCTTCTCTTTTCAGGCTGCTGGCTGCGTTGGTTATATTTTTAATGGTGCATTTAATGGCCACCTATGTAGTAAAGAAAAATTTTTACCAAGGCGTAGTATTTTTAGCAGCATTTATTTTGGCAATACGGATAGCAAGTTATTACCTGCCCATTCCTTTAAATTTACGGCAGTTCGAATTGTTTGACCCTTCCATTTATGGCAGTAATGCTGTATTTCGTTCTTTAGGCGATCTGTTAATAAATGCCTTGTTGTTTTTATGGGTAATTCTTTTTGTACGTTTTTATATACAGGAAAAAAAAATTGCTATACCCTCCGATAAGCCGGTTATTAAATGGGTAGCTATTTTATTGGGAATTGTATTTATACTAATAAGTACTTTAGTTTGCGGGCATATATTTCTTTCGCTGGTGGCCGATTCTCAAATTTCTTTTGATGTAATAAATTTTTTCACCTTAAATATTTACAGTGTTATTGGTTTTGTGGTATTGGGTTGTGTGGCAATAGGATATTTCTTTTTAACACAAGTAGTTATTTATTTATTACAGCCATTATTGCCCAAAAACATACTCGTAATGTTAGTGTATGTAACCATTATTGGGCTGGTTGTTTTAACCATCCGTATTAAAGAGCCTGATGTTATTTTTGAATTGTGCCTGTTACTATGGCTATTGATTTATCTGTTATTGGTTAATAATAAACACCTGTTTTTACTGGCCTCCCAGGTCATTTCATCCAGGTTAATTTTTTGGCTCTTCTTTTTTTCTTTATCCATTGCGGCAATTATTATTGTAGAAAATGATAAGAAAGAAGTGGAGAAAAGAAAATACTACGCAGAAACATTGGCAGCAAAAGCAGATCCGGCAAACGAACATTTAATGAATACTGTTTTAACAGATTTCAGGAATGAAGCATTGGCACCACTTTTTGGTGAGTTTAAAAACAGTTATACAAACAAGTCATTAAAAGACAGTTTGCTAAATGGAAATTTTAGCGGCTATTTAAATAAATACGACACCCGCATTTATACATTTGACGATAAGGAAAAACCTTTGTACAACCAAGATTCTACAAACTATAATACGTTAACCACTATCTTAAAAACACAGGGAAAAGCAACAGCTTTTGCCAACTTGTATTATTACGACGTATCGTACGACCAGTTTACTTACATCAGTAAAATAGATATTACCGATTCCGCCAAAAGGCGGCTGGGATATGTTTTTATTTTGGCCACACCAAAGAAATATAAAACAGATGCGCTTTACCCCGAATTATTTTTGAGGGGCTATAATAATTCGATTGAAAATTCACCGGTATATTCTTATGCGGTGTATAGTAAATTGCAACTGGTATACAATCATAATGATTATGCTTTTCCCTGGCAGTTAACTCTGGAGCAAGTGCCTAAAACAGATTTTGAGACCTTTAGAAAAAAGGGGTATTACGAATTATGGTATAGAGCGGGAGGCGACAAAGTTGTCATCATTGCCAAAGAAGATAATTTTTTTATTGAGTCCATCACTTTATTCAGTTACCTGTTTTGCGCCTTTTTATTTGTAGCAGGTATTTTTTGGTTCTTTAATGCCGTGGTACGTTCCCGTTTACAGTGGGGTAAAATGCGCACTCATTGGCAAATGAGTATCCGCACACAGGTACATGCTACCATTATTTTTATAAGCCTGTTATCTTTTCTTGTTGTTGGCGTAGCTACTATCTTATTTTTTATTAACCGGTATCATAATAATAACCGGGAAAAGTTAAGTCGTACTATTCATGTGATGCAAAATGAAGTACGCAACTCTATAAGCGACCTCATTGTTTTTGATGATGTAATAAAAATATATGACGATGCAAACAAGGCAAAGCTGGAACAAACTATTACCAGAATATCAGAAGTGCATGCAGTAGACGTTAATATTTACGAC
Organism: Ferruginibacter sp.; assembly: GCA_025359625.1. GTDB lineage: Bacteria > Bacteroidota > Bacteroidia > Chitinophagales > Chitinophagaceae > Ferruginibacter. The sequence continues at coordinate 10,028 of JANYFT010000243.1, read as the reverse complement.
CTGGATGGTAACCTTAAAGTTTCGTCGTTGCCATTACCTTACAGTAAGGGCATTGTTAGCAATAAGATAGATCCAATGGCTTTCTATCATCTTCACCAGTTAAAAGAAATACAGTTTTTTAAAGAAGAGGCGATCGGTAAATTAAATTACCTCAGCAATTATGTACCTGTAATTGATGAAACCGGTAAAGAGTATGCCTATCTTAATATTCCCTATTTCACTTCGCAATCAAAATTGCGGCAGGAAATATCCAATTTTTTAGTAGCCATTATTAACCTTAATGCATTCATTTTTCTAATTGCCGGTATTGTTGCCTTTTTTATAACCAACCGCATCACCCGGTCTTTTTCTTTTATCAGTAATAAAATGAAAGAAGTAAACCTGGGTAAAGAAAATGAGGCTATCAAATGGAAAAGGAATGATGAAATTGGCGAGTTGGTGAAAGAATATAATAAAATGGTAGCCAAGTTAGATGGCAGCGCTGCTGCATTGGCTAAAAGTGAAAGAGAAGGCGCATGGAGAGAGATGGCAAGACAGGTAGCGCATGAAATAAAAAATCCGCTTACGCCTATGAAGCTAAGTTTGCAATACCTGCAAAAAGCAATTGACAATAACACGGGAAATTTAAATGAGTTAACCAAAAGTGTAGCGAATACGCTGGTAGAGCAAATTGATCATCTTAGCCAGATAGCAGGCCAGTTCTCGCAGTTTGCCAATATCGGTAATCCAAGAAGCGAAATTTTTGATTTAAATGAATCGCTGCGAATGACCATTCAATTACATTCTTTAGAAGAGAATGTGGCATTGGAATGGACACCGGTAAAAGAAACTGTTTTCATCAATGCGGATAAAACACATATCAACCGCCTGTTTACAAACCTTATACAAAATGCCATGCAGGCCGTGCCGGGCAATATAAAAGCACATATACAAATCAACGAAGCAATGCAGGATTCAGCAATACTGGTAACTATTAAAGACAATGGTAACGGCATCCCCGAAAATATGCGCTCAAAAATATTCACGCCCAATTTTACCACAAAAACTTCCGGAACAGGTTTAGGCCTTGCCATGTGTAAAGGAATAGTTGAACAAAGCAAAGGCGATATATGGTTTAAAACAAAAGAAGGAGAGGGCACCACTTTTTTTGTAAAACTGCCCATGGTAAATGGGGTATAGCAAATGTTATCTATTTTTTTAGAACAACCCGTATTTTGTAAAAAATATTGTCCGGGCTAAGATGCAATGTGGTAAATCGTTGTGTCACCCGCTTGTACAAAAACAGCTATGTGGTACCCCTCCTTAATTGGCCACACTGTTTGTTTTAGTAGTAGCATTTAATAAAGTTTACACCTTTTTTTAAATAGGTAAACTTTATTAAACAGGTTTCTTCTTCATTAAAAAAGCTTCCAGTTCTTTCAATCCAAAACTGCTTAAATTATTTTCTTTGCCTACCATTGCTTTTTGCGCCATCAGAACGCCATACCGTATATCATCAAACCCATCTAAAGAGTGAGCATCAGGGTCAATAGAAATCAATACATTTTTTTCCAGCGCATAATCAATATACCTCCAGTCCATATCTAAGCGGCTGGGATGCGCATTCAGTTCTATTACCACGTTATTGGCTGCACAAGAGTCAATAATTTTTTTATGGTCAACAGGGTAGCCCTTGCGACTTAATAACAAACGTCCTGTCATGTGGCCTAAAATAGTAGTGTAAGGATTTTCAATGGCATTTATCAACCGCATCATGGCTTTCTCTTCACTCATTTTTAAATTGGAATGTACAGAAGCAATCACCAGGTCAAAAGTGGAAAGAATTGCATTGCTGTAATCAAGGTTGCCATCATTTAATATATCACTTTCAATACTTTTAAATATTTTAAACGGGGCTAATTGTTTATTTAACTCATCAACATAAATATGCTGCTCTTTAATCCTTTCTTCCTGCAACCCGTTGGCGTAAAAAGCAGTTTTGCTGTGATCACTGATCACCAGGTATTCAAAACCTTTCTCAATCGCAGCTTTGGCCATTTCTTCAATGGTAAAACTGCCATCGCTCCAGTTACTATGGCTATGAATAATTCCTTTTATATCCGATGCCTGTAGTAACGGAGGTAGTTGACTTTGCTTAGCTTTTTCAATGATAGAAACAGATTCCCTCTGGCAGGCAGGGATATAATTTAATGAAGCTTTTTTAAAAACAACTTCTTCATTTTCGCAGGTTGAAAAATCAATTGAATTATAGTTTTCAGCAAATGCTTCTCCAAATTCATCACTGCAATTTTTAAAAAATACCTGTTGCATAAATGAAGTATTATCGCAACCGTATAAACGGATTTTTAAACCAACAGAAGCCCTGTATAAAAGATCGTGCAGGTTCTTTTCAACCAGTTCAAAATCGGGTACGGCTGATAATTTATTTTCAATATTTTCTGTTGTATCATCAATAACAATTTGCAGCTCATGTATAATTTCTACTTGCCTTATGTATGCTCCGGTAAGGGCAATTTTTTTCGTTAAAAATATTTTTTCAAAAAAACTTTTTACGTCTTCTGCCATTAAATTGATCTGCGAAAAAAGAAAACTGCCCTTACTTTTTAAATAAAATTCAATGGTCTCTATAACATTGTGTTGTGTTTTTTCTCCAAAACCCTTGTATAATTTCAAACGGTTTTCTTTGCAGGCATACAATAATTCGCCTACACTTTCTATCTCCATTTCTTTCCAGATGGTAGCAATTTTTTTTGGTCCGATGCCTTTTATATTTAGCAATTCCATTACACCCGGCGGTGTTTTTTCAATCATTTCTTCCAATGATTTTAACACACCAGTTTCCAGTAATTCAACTATTTTTTTTGCTGTGGATTCGCCAATTCCTTTAATACCTACTATTTTTTCAGGCGGCGTTTCGCTTAATTGCAGCGGTAGTTTTTCAATAGTAAAGGCAGCTGTTGCATACGACTTTGCTTTAAAACTATTTTCGCCATGTATCTCTGTCAGTTTGGCTAAGAGTGAGAAGCAGTCTGCTATCTGGTAATTATCCATACTCAAATGTAAATGGATTTTTTAAAATTATTTCTGTTATTTAAAAAGAAAGGTAAGCAGTTATAACTTTTAAAATCAGGAGTATTTAAAATGTGGTAAGCAAGCCAAATAAATAAAAAGTCCCGGCAACTTGCCAGGACTTTCGTATTAGTTTCGCTTTCAAAAAAGCAAAGCTTACTTCTTTTTAGGAGCAGCTTTTTTAGGAGCAGCTTTTTTTGCAGGAGCAGCTTTTTTAGCTGGTGCTGCTTTCTTTGCAGGAGCAGCTTTTTTTGCAGGAGCAGCTTTCTTTGCAGGAGCAGCTTTTTTTGCAGGAGCAGCTTTTTTTGCAGCAGCTTTTTTTGCAGTGGCCATGTTTTTTAAATTTAATTGGTTAGTAAATAATACTTAAAAGTAAAAACATTTTTTTATCTGCCAAAAAAAACTTTAATATTTTATGCTATGGCTTCTACAGCGTTCACAGAAATAAAACTTTTATCGCCCTTTCCTTTTCTAAATTCTACCACTCCATCTGTTAATGCAAAAATGGTAAAGTCTTTTCCCACTCCAACATTTTTACCAGGATGGTAAACAGTACCGCGTTGACGAACGATGATGTTACCGGCAATGGCTGGTTGTCCGCCAAAAATTTTTACACCTAATCTTTTGCTTTGTGAATCACGGCCGTTCTTAACCGAACCTTCACCTTTTTTATGTGCCATCTTTTATTAATTTTTTGTTTTAGGTTTTTTGTTTCAGGGTTTTAGTCGCCATTTTTTTAAATGTCAACTTATAACTTATCACTACAACTTATCACTTATTTTATCAAGCGATGTCGATCACTTTAATATGTGTGTAGTGAGTACGGTGCCCATGCTTTTTGCGGAAACCTTTTCTTCTTTTCATTTTAAAAGCAATCACCTTATCACCTTGAATAAGGTCGCTAAGAATTTCTGCTTTTACTACCGCTTTTACACCAGTACCAATGGTAAGTGAACCAGCATTGTCTGTCAGAAGAACTTCTGAAAACTCAACTTTATCACCACTTTTACCTTCAATGTGCGGCACGTACAGGCTATCACCTGCTTTAACTTTAAATTGCTGACCAGCTATTTTTACTACTGCTAACATAATACCAAAATTTAGGACGGCAAAGGTAGGGGAAATACAATTAAATTGGCTATTTATAAGAAGGATTTTTACCAAAAGCAGTTACAAGTACCAGTTTCAGCTATTTTTCTTTGCAAATTAACTGCCAAACCACTTTAAAAATCGAAGAGTAGATACTTAAAATAAGAAAGGCATTATATTCGCTTTCTGTTATGCAGTATATAATTTATCTATTAAAGGCCCTCTTTTCTGTGTATGGTTTAGTGCTTTTTATCAGCATTATGCTCATCCTGTTTCCTTTTGTTGTGATAGCTTCTTTTTTTGGAAAAGTAAAAGGCGGCAATATGATTTATACAATTTGCCAGATATGGACAGATGTAATTTTTGTGCTCTGGGGGATCTTTCACAAAAATTATTTTGAAGTACCCCACGACCGGAACAAGGAATATGTCTTTGTGTTCAATCATATCTCTTACATGGATATACCTGTTTTAATGAAGGCGATACGTAATCAGCATTTTAGAATTTTGGGCAAAGCAGAGATGTCGAAAATCCCGGTGTTTGGTTTTTTTTATAGAAATGCAGTGGTAATGGTAGATAGGACGAGTGCACAAAAAAGAACAGCAAGTGTACGACAATTAAAAAGTGTGATAAGGAAAAATATATCTGTAGTAATTGCTCCAGAAGGAACATTTAATACAACACAGCAACCATTGAAAGAATTTTATGATGGCGCATTCAAGATAGCTATCGAAACACAAACACCCATCAAACCAATTTTATTTTTAGATACTTATGACAGGATGAGTTATAGAAACCTGTTATCATTAACACCCGGACGATCAAGGGCCATTTACCTGCAAGAAATAAGTGTAGATGGATTAACCGTAAAAGACGTAAGTATGCTGAAAGAGAAAGTTTATAATTTAATGGAAGAAAAATTGATCTTTTACAAGGCAAGCTGGATAAAAAATGGCTGATAGTTTAAAAGACTTGTCAATAAATACTGTACTAAATATTTGATATTTTAATGTATAAAATTATTGTCCGGGCTTAGAAGCTAAGTGCAGCTTAGGTGGCGTCGCACATTTGTACAAAATACCTTTTTTGGGCTTCAGCTTTCTGGTTGTAGTTACTGCTTTGTATCGGGTACTTTATAAATTCAACAGCTTTAATAGCGGTTAACAAAAATGAAACTGTTACGAGTTGTAAATGTTCCTTCATAACCTGCAGTACAAATGCTACACCCGATTGTAGTGGAAAGCCCGGTGAGGATTTGTGTGTTGGTGTTGTGCCGGACTTGTAACGGAAAGCGGGACCGCAGTTGATAGATAACCAATGTTTGTGTTCAAAGCTTTTTTTATTGCATAACTAAATTTTTAAAAGGCATTATTGAATAAAGAAAACGAAATATTATTTAGTAACGACATACCCAAAGCAGCAGTAATGTTTGCAGAAGTGATACTGCCATTGGCATTACCCACAACCTACACGTATGCGGTGCCATCAATTTTTGCAGGCAAAATAAAACAAGGCTGCCGGGTAGAAGTGGTCTTGGGAAAAAACAAACGCTACGCCGGCATCATTAAACTGATTACTGCCGCCGCACCACCTTACAACACCAAAGAAATTTTAAATGTACTGGACGATGAACCGGTATTGTATCCGCAGCAATTACAATTATGGAACTGGATGAGCAGTTACTATATGTGCAGCGAAGGTGAAGTGATGGCAGCGGCTTTACCAGCGCATTTTAAATTAAGCAGCGAAACCATTTTATTATTTAATGAAGACTATGGAGATGACTTTACTGATTTGAATAACGAAGAATACCTGGTGGCAGAAGCACTGCTGATAAAAAAGCAATTGAACCTTACAGAAGTGCAGCAGGTGCTGGATATTACACATGTGTACCCGGTAATAAAAAAACTGATTGATAAAAAAGTATGCGTTGTTTGGGAAGCATTGAGTGAGCGGTATAAAAGTAAAAAAGAAAATTTTGTTTTGCTGAATCCTCAATATGAAAACGATGCAGCTATGGCTGAGTTGCTGAACAACTGGACAAAGGCACCCAAACAAATGGAATTATTGCTTAGCTACCTGCATTTAATAAAAACAACCGGCGAAGTAACTCAAACTGAACTGCTAAAAAAATCGGGTGCAACTGCAGCGCAGTTAAACGGGTTGGCAGAGAAGAAAATTTTATTGATAGAAAAACGAAGTGTTGATAGGATTAAAGCCATGCCGAAAGCCATGCAGGTTGAGTTTGAGTTGAGTGCTGCCCAGCAATTGGCTTTGCAGCAGGTGCAGGAAAGTTTTGCAAATAAAAATGTTTGCCTCTTGCATGGCATAACCAGCAGTGGTAAAACACAGATCTATATAAAGCTGATTGAGGAATATTATAAACAAGCAAAACAGGTGCTCTATCTTTTACCAGAGATAGCCTTAACGGCCCAGATGATACGCCGTTTACAATTTCATTTTGGTGGTAACATTGCCATCTATCATTCCAAATTTAATAACAATGAACGGGTAGAGTTATGGAATAAAATTAAGAACGGAGAAATAAGAATCGTTCTGGGTGCACGGAGTGCCTTGTTCCTGCCCTTTAAAGACCTTGGCCTGATAGTGGTAGATGAAGAGCATGACCCATCCTTTAAGCAGCAGGATCCGGCCCCAAGATACAATGCCAGGGATGTGGCGGTTTTTTATGCAGCTTTGTTTAATGCAAAAGTGTTGTTAGGCAGTGCTACACCTTCTGTTGAAACATATTTTAATGCACAGAAGGCAAAATATGGTTTGGTAGAATTGAATGAACGTTTTGGTGGGATTAATTTACCAACAATAGAAATTATCAATACAAGACAGGTTGCTCAAAAAGGAAAAGTAATGCTATCGCCGCAACTAAAAGAAGCTATTGAAAAAACAGCAGCGCATGGAAGGCAGGTAATTCTTTTTCAAAACCGCAGGGGGTATTCGCCTTATATTATTTGTGGCACCTGCGGCTATTTACCGCAGTGTAAAAATTGTGATGTAACCTTAACGCTCCATAAATATTCTAACAAATTACATTGTCATTATTGCGGCACCACGTACCCAAAAATAACTGCCTGTCCGGCATGCGGCAGTGTTAACTGGATAGAGAAAAATTTTGGTACCGAAAAGATTGAGGAGATGATAGAAGATGAATTTCCAAAATTGAAAGTGGCCAGGATGGATGTGGATTCTGTAAGGGGAAAATCGGCACACGATAATTTGATCAAGTTGTTTGAGCAGCAGCGTATAGATGTGCTGGTGGGCACACAGATGGTGGTTAAAGGACTTGATTTTGAAAAGGTAAGCCTGGTAGGCATTTTAGATGCAGATGGCTTACTAAGCTTTGCAGATTTTAGAGTGAATGAGCGGGCCTTTCAGTTAATGGAACAGGTAAGTGGCAGGGCTGGAAGGAAAGACGAACAGGGCAAAGTATTGATACAGGCAACGCAGATCAATCACCCGGTGTTGCAATTTGTGAAAGAGCACGATTATAAAAAGATGTATGCATTTGAAATAACTAACCGCCAGCAATTTTTTTACCCGCCCTTTAGCCGTATCATAGAAATTACTTTAAAGCATAAGGTAAAAGAAGTGGTGGATGAAGCCGCTAAAAAATTAGCACTGGCTTTGCAAAAAGACCTGAATAATTTTGTAGTTGGCCCGGCAGCACCAGTGGTGGCAAGGGTGCGTAATCAATACCTGATGGAGTTATTGATAAAGCTGCCATTAGACATGAAACAGATACAGCAGTACAAAAGGATAATCCGTAACCACTTTAATTTATTGCTAACCGAAAAGCAGTTTAAAAGCGTAGTGATGATTGCAGATGTAGATGCTAATTAATTAGCTAATTGGCTAATGTGCTAATTTTGACGCAATAAGTGTTTTATAAAAATTTGCAATCTTTGAGATATTACCTCATCAACTCATGTGTTAATTTTTAAGTTATCAGTAATGAGGTATGAATTGATAAGCAACAGAAATATTCGAAAATAATACAACTACTATTTTTTGTAAAATATATCGTGTAAATAATTAACTAATTATCACATCAGCTAATCAGCTAATTAACTGTTATGTATAAAGAAAATTTTTCTCTTAAAAAATACAACACCTTCGGCATCGATGCCGCCGCACAATACTTTTCAATCTTTGAAACGGTGGAGCGCTTGGAAGAGTGTATCGAACTGAAAAATAGGGAAACCAAATACGAAAAACTAAAAACTTTCATTCTTGGTGGTGGCAGTAATATTCTTTTAACCGGCAATTTTGAAGGCCTTGTTTTAAAAAATGAAGTAAAAGGAATTGAGATAGTAAATGAAGACGATGATTTTGTGTATATAAAAACAGGTGCAGGAGAAAACTGGCACCAGTTGGTATTGTACTGCATCAAGAATAATCTGGCAGGAATGGAAAACCTTTCGCTGATACCAGGAAATGTGGGTGCTTCGCCCATGCAAAATATAGGTGCTTACGGTGTTGAGTTAAAAGATATGTTTTATGAGCTGGAAGCATTTCATTTATCAGAAAAAAAATTAGTAAAATTTGGATTAGAAGATTGCCAGTTTGGATATAGAGAAAGTGTATTTAAAAAAAAATTGAAAGACCAGTTTGTAATTATCAATGTTACTTATCGCTTAAATAAAATCCCTTATTTTAATACGAGCTACGGGGCTATTGAGCAGGAGCTGGAGGCAATGGGGATAAAGGCATTTAGCATACAGGCCATATCGCAGGCGGTCATTAATATCCGCAGCAGTAAATTGCCAGACCCTACAGTGATTGGTAATGCAGGTAGTTTTTTTAAAAATCCTGAAATCAGTTCTCAGCAATTTAAAACACTTAAAATTGCTTTCCCCAATATTGTTGGCTATGCACTTGATTATGGGAATGTGAAGTTGGCGGCAGGCTGGTTGATTGAACAATGCGGCTGGAAAGGTTATAGAAAAGGCGATGCCGGCTGTCATACAAAGCAGGCATTGGTGCTGGTAAATTATGGCCATGCGAAGGGCCATGAAATTCTGATTTTAAGTGAAGAGATTATAGCAAGTGTGAAGGATAAATTTGGTGTGGTGCTGGAACGGGAAGTGAATATTATTTAATATTTTGATCGTGCAGCACTATATTGCATCAGGTAACCTAAACCAAAACTGCTATATGAAAAAATGTATTCTTTCCAACTTGGTAATTTCATTATTTTTTTTATCTGTTACCGCCACAGGTCAAACAGCAGCCAAATCTATTTATTTTGAATTAGGAGGTCCCGGATTAGCTTCCATGAATTATGATATGCGCCTGCAGAAAAAGGAAGATGGGATCGGTTTTAGGGTTGGGATCGGAGGATTTAAAGTGGATGGACAAAGTGCATTATTTGTTCCACTGGGCTTAACTTATTTGCTTGGAAAAGACCAAAAAAATTATTTTGAAGTAGGGGCTGGAGCTACCATTGTTTCAATAACAGATTCTTATAAAGATGGGTACTCAAGTTCCAGCGATAATTTTAGTACCACCTTTGGGCACATGTATTTTGGATATCGTCTGCAACCAAAGAACGGGGGCTTTTTATTCAGGGCAGGGATAACGCCAATTTTTAATAAAGACGGCTTCATTCCTTACTATGCAGGTATATCTTTTGGGTATAAATTTTAGATAAAGAAAGCCCGCTATTTTATAGGAATAACGGGCTTTCTTTATAAGTTTTATTTTAATTAAAATCGCTGTCATTAAAATCATCTTCACTAAAAGATTGGGTACCCATATTCAGCATACTTCCCATCAGGTCTTTAAACTCAATCTTTCCCTCTACCACTTTTTTACTGATTAAAGAATAGGCTGCAAGGCCATGCAATACAAAT
>JANYFT010000241.1 GCA_025359625.1 Ferruginibacter sp. | reverse complement strand
GGCGCTAATGAAAAGCCCACTGTTACCATTTTTAATAAAATGGATAAATACCAGGCAGAAGCTTTTGACGAATGGCTTGTAGAGGATGTGAAAAAAGAAATACTGCATGACCTGAAACAACGCTGGCAAAATGAAACCAATGGCAATTGTGTATTTGTTTCCGCAACTGAAAAAACAAATATTGATGACTTACGACAAACCATCTTAAATAAGGTGAGAGAAATGTATCGTATACGATACCCCTATAAAGCAGAATTTTTTTATTAGGTCCCTTCAGCCAAAGTAAATAATTATGAACCATAATAAAAAATACCAATGGCATAAAGTTGCGGAGAATGTTGACGAAATAAAATTTTCAGATAACGACATGGCTGAAATAAAGGTGGCGAATAAAACATTTTGTATTGCTTTACACAACAACATATTAACAGCCTGTACTCAAAAATGCCCCCATGCCGGGGGAATATTGAGCCAGGGATTTTTGGATGCGGTGGGAAATATTGTTTGTCCCTTGCATCGTTATAAGTTTAGCTTGCAAAGTGGCCGCAATACAAGTGGTGAAGGATATTATTTAAAAACTTTGCCTATAGAAATTAGAGAGGAAGGTGTATTTATTGGTGTTGAAGAAAATAACCCGCTGAATTGGCTTAAATAGATGATTTAATTTTTGTCGAAAACTAAAAAGCCTTATTTTTGCCTCCCAATTAAAAGGGTACACTCCTCCTTAGCTCAGTTGGTTAGAGCATCTGACTGTTAATCAGAGGGTCTCCCGTTCAAGTCGGGAAGGGGGAGCAAATAATTAATAAAGGGTTACAATTTTTGTAGCCCTTTTATATTTTTCTCATTTCCGACACATTTCCAACACTATCGAACTTTAAGGTGTTATTTAAATGTTCTATTTGAAATCAATTGCTCCTTATCACCAAAACGTACTGGAAATATCAATTTCTAGTGAGTAATTTGGTGAGTAATATTTTCATCACAACTTACTTACCAAACATAATGTAATCAGTTGAATTCAGCATGTTCAAGAAATGAACATCTTTTTTTTGTTTCTGCCGCAATGCTAATTTGTTACACCTACAATGAATAAAAATGAAGTATTGTAACGGCGTTATATGATATCAAAATAGCTTTATTCTTTTATAAAGAATCTCTTAAAATGAGTTTAAACGGTATTTCACAACACTCTTTAGAATTAGATAAAATTAGCTGGGCTGCGGTAATGCCCATTTGATGAAAATCTGTAGATATTGTTGTTATACCTTTTAATATAAATTTTTTTACCGGTGTTTCATTGTAAGAAATAACACCCACCTGTTCACCTATTATTAGTCCTGAAGGTATCAGCTTTTCCAACAATGCCACCAGGTCGTCTTCCATTACATTTATATATACTTCACCTGCACTCACTGTTTCATCTGCAATATTGTGCACCACTTTATAGGTGAATGCATAATCCTGGCAATAATTTTTAAATCCTCTTAAAATTTCAACAGGGTAATAAGTATGCAATGGAAATATTAATTTCAACGTGTGGTATTTTGAAAGTTTGTCTGCAGCTTCACACAATGCAGTATAAATATCTTTCTCAAAATTTTCGTATGCCGCGGCATATTCGCCAGTAATGCCAGGAATCAGTTTATCTAACAATAACAACTTTTCTTTTGGTATGGTATTAACGATTTCATTTGCATTTTCTTCCCCTTCTATAAAATGTGGAATTATTACATAGTGGGTATAATCATCTTTTTTATTTGCTATTAATTTTTTAAATAATAAAAAATCGTTGTTGTAAATATAAAAGTCAATCACTGCATGTTCACCCAAAGTGGTTACAAAAGAATCATAGATGGTTTTTTTGTGAGCACTGAGTTTATTAAATAACAAAAATATTTTTAAAGATTGTCTGAATTCAATGTTTTTAATGTAATACCCTCTTCTCGGAACTGCATCAATAACTCCAATATTTTTTAGGTGCTTATATCCTCTCTCAACGGTATCTCTTGCAATATCCAACTCAATGCTTAATTCATTTATAGAAGGTAAGTTATCTCCCTTATGGATATGGCCATTTTCTATTTCCCTTATTACAGAGTTTACTATCTGTAAATATTTAGGAGTGATAGAATATTCATCTACTTTGATAAAATCAATTATTTCTAACTTTTTCATACTTCAATCGTACTGATTCAATAATATAATTACCTCGTTTAATTTGCTAAATATAGGCCGTTCAATTAACAGCTCAAAAATATTTATGTTGCTATAGAAGACCATAATTACTTCAGGTCAATGAGGTTACCGGTTTATAGTTTACTGTTCCAGTATCTGTGATATCGATCGTTAATAGAAATAATTTTTTATTGTTTTCCCAATATCAAATATCGCTGTCACTGGTTTTGCCCTCATAAATTATAAGGCTGTTACAATGGTTTTTAATCCCTTTTTTCAATAACTTCTCCCTTACTTTTTCTTTAGAAAAACTTGCAAGGTTTGTAAAGTGCCAACCCGAAAAAATTGTAGTTTGTTTCATCAAAAAAAATGGGCTAAACACTGATGCAGGTTGATTTAATTACCGTCTTGATAAAATATCAGGATACGAAAAGAACCTTAAGTGGATTCTATTATTCCAACAATCTCAATGATAAATTTTATTTGAAAATAATGGCGTGCGGTAAAAATTAGACAACAATAAAATAACATTTTGTAAGGATTGATTTTATTGAGGTAGTTTGTTTTTTATTATAATAATCTACCCATTAAAATCACGGGTATGGTGGCCGTTATTTCTACATTTTTTCCGCCAATTTTTTTCTGCTTTTTTATTTTCATCTAAAAAATATTTCAATGGAATGTTTTGATTAACATGTTTGAAAAGCATTTTTATTTATCGGCGCATTTTAATATTGAAATAAAAAATATTTCTTTAGGTCAGGTCAACTCAGGACAGACAGGAATTTATACCAACTAATTTTACCTCCGGAATTTTTAAACAAACAAAACTGTTAAACACGAGTTTTAATTTATCTACAACTAAAATGCTTGTTATGCCAAAAAAACTAACTCCTTTGCCAAAATACCTGCTACTGGTATTTTTTACTTTCCCCATTCTCCTTTTTTCTCTTCCTGGTTTTGCCCAGCAAGTCATAACGGTTACAGGTACTGTAAAGGCACCCGATAGTACGCCACTTGCGGGTACAACTATTCTTGTAAAAGGGCAATCCTCCGGAACATCAACCGATGAGAGAGGAAATTTTTCTATAGCAACCGTAAAGGGTGCAACCCTCGTGATCAGCAGTATTGGGTATAGCAAAAAAGAAATAAAAGTAAAGGACGAAGTGATCAACCTTGTATTAGAAAAGAGTGATAACAGCATGGCTGATGTGGTAGTGATTGGTTATGGCACACAGAAAAAAGGTGACCTTACTTCTGCCATAAGCACGGTAAGTGCAAAAAAATTAGAAGGTATGCCGGTGCAAAATACCGAATCGCTACTGCAAGGGCAGGTAGCAGGCTTAACTGTAACCAGTGATGGTGGCGAACCTGGTAATAACGGAAAAATAAGGATCAGGGGTGTAGGAACTTTTGGAAATAATAACCCGTTGTATGTTGTTGATGGCATACCCGTAAACAATGGATTAAACTTTCTTAACCCCAACGATATAGAAAATATACAAGTGTTTAAGGATGCTGCCGCTGCTGCCATTTATGGCAACCGTGCTGCCAACGGCGTTATTTACATCACTACAAAAAAAGGAAGAAGTGGAAAAAGGCAAATAACATTTGATGCCTATTATGGAAGTGCCACCAATGGCAAAACCAGGCGCATGGCCGATGCAAACGAGTTTTTCGATTATGTAAAATTAAAAAATCAGGATGGGCCATTGGCAGATTTACATAGCAAAGGATACAACACGGATTGGGTGAAAAGCATTATCCGTACTGGTGCTACACAAAATTATAACCTGGGTATACGTGGTGGTAACGAAGACCATACTTATTTTACCAGTGTTAATTATTCCAAAGTATTGGGTACACAATTAAAATCAGACAATGAAAGATTAACGGCACGTTTAAACAGCAGCAATAAAATGTTTAGTTGGTTAAAGATTAATGAAGACCTGGCTATCTCTAACGAAAAAAGGCATAACAACAATATCTATGGAGGCGCCAGAAATATTCCTTCTATAGTTCCGGTGTATAAAACGGCTGAAGAAATTGCAGCACTTGATCCTACATCAAGAGGTTTAAATCAATATTTTGATGTTGCCCAGTCAATCGGCATTCTTAATAATTCTGTAGCACAAATTGCAAGAAATAATGGTACAAATAATTGGCTTAGTTTGTATGGAAACGTGCAGGGTGAAATTGATCTTGGTAAAATAATCAGCCCTCTTGAAGGCTTGAAATTTACATCCACACTTGGCTTTGAGCGTATCGATAATGACTACCATAGTTTCTCTCCTATATACGCTTTGGGTTCAAGAGATTACTCTAGCAAGACTGGTGTTAATGATAATTTTTCAAAGTATCTGCATTGGACTTTTAATAATTTTCTTACTTATAACAAAACATTCAGCAAGCACACTATTGGGTTAACAGCAGGTACTGTTGCAGAACAGGAAACTTCAAATAATTTTGGGGCAAGTGCTTCTACTGGTATTTCAAATAACCCTTACCTGCAGGTACTGGATGCACAAACACAAGATAGAAATAGTGGTGGTAGTGCTTATAAATATACCTATGCATCTTATGTTGGCCGGGTTACTTATAATTATGATAACCGTTATTTGTTGCAGGCAAGTATAAGGAGAGATGGCACTTATCGCTTTGCGCCCGATAAACGTTGGGGAACTTTTCCATCTGTAGGTTTAGGGTGGAGAGTATCTAACGAAAGCTTTTTTAAAGACCTCAACATTCCATGGTTAAACGATTTAAAACTTCGTGGAAGCTGGGGACAATTGGGTAACGAAAAAATACAATCAAACTTTCCATACCTGTCACAAATTGCCGGTACGGTTAACAGGGGATATGTGCTCGGTGGTGCAGGTGGAGATAACAGCAGTAAAGTATTTGTACAGGGTTACGGGCCAACCAATGCGCCCAATCCCGACCTAACTTGGGAAACTACAACCTCTACAAATATTGGTGCAGATTTCGGAATGTTTAATGACAAATTAAAATTGAGTATTGATTACTTTTCAAGGTTTACAAAAAATGTATTGTATCAAAAAACGCTTCCGCTGTATTCAGGTATTCCTGCATCAGATGGTATAGCACCGGTAACACAATGGGTTAATGGAGCCGAAATTAAAAACCATGGTTTGGATTTAACGGCAAGCTACAACACCAATATCGGCAAGCTGGGTTTAGATCTTGGTGCTAACTTTTCTGTATATAAAGCAAGGGTTTCTAAATTGAACGGCAATATACCAATACAGGTAAATGATGAGCGCATACCTACTGTTATACAGATGAGGCAGGGTGATCCGTTAGGTGCTTTCTTCGGCTACACTGTTGATGGTTTTTATAATACCGCTGAAGAGCTTAAAAATAAAGCAGGTGTCGAAAGACAGCAGGGTGCCCAGGTTGGCGATTTTAAATTCAGGGATTTAAGCGGGGATGATATTATTGACAATAAAGATAAATCAGTAATAGGCGACCCTAATCCAAAATTCACTTATGCTTTTAATGTAAACTTTAATTACGAAGGATTTGATTTGAAATCTTTCTGGACCGGATCTTACGGCAATAAAATATATTCTATTGGCGATATTTATTTATCCGGCTGGGATGAAGGTGGTCCGCAAAATGTATGGGCCGATGTTGTTCCAAATTCATGGACGCCACAACATAACAATGCCATATATCCTAAAGTAAGCCCCGGCGGTACAAAAAGAAATTTTGAAAAAGGCCCCGTAACTACCAGCATTCAAAGTGGTTCTTATATGCGCCTAAAAAACCTGCAGATTGGTTATACTTTTTCCGACAGGTTGTTGAAAAAAACAGGTATATCCGGCATCCGTGCTTATGTATCTGCAGAAAATCTTTTCATCATTACAAAGTATAAAGGAGATGATCCGGAAATTGCAAATGGTGCACGCCTTAATGTAAACGAAGGTGGCCAGGGTAACAGTCCGAGCTATATAATGGGGTTAGATTATGGTGACCGCTACCCAATACAAAAAACCCTCACCGTTGGCGTTAGTGTTCGGTTTTAATTAAATTTTGTACAACAAAAAAAAAGTAAAATGAAAAATATAAAATATAAATTATTAGTGCTTCCTGCGATGTTGATACTGATAATAATTGGCTCATGCAAAAAAAGCTTCCTGGATTCTGCACCTTATGCTGTGGTAGCTGATAATAACTTTTACCAAACTACTGAACAATGTAAGGGGGCTGTAATGCAGGCGTATAACCGTACTGTTCATCTTGGCCCAATTTATCTTTTTATACGCCATGCATTAAATGATTATGCAGGTGATGATTTGTTACGTACCCAAACAGATGATTTTACCGTATGGTACAATTTTTCGCCGGATAACGTTCAATTTCTTTGGGGATGGAAATATTGTTTCCAGGGAATTTACCTGTGCAATTATACATTAAGTAAACTGGCAACGGCACCAATACCGCAAGCAGATAAAGATGCCCTTGGGGCAGAATGCAAAACCATCAGGGCCCTCATGTATTATATGGTGGCAACACGTTGGGGAAAAACACCCATCATTACGGATATTTTGCCCATTGAAGAATATTATAAAGTTTCCTTTGCAGCTGCTGCTGATGTTTATGCACAGGTAACTAAAGACCTTAAAGAAGCCATACCTAATTTACCAAAGAAATGGGATGCAGCAAACAAGGGCAGATTTAGCCAGTCAGCAGCAAAAATGTTGTTAGCTAAAACCTATATGCAACTTGCAGGTTATCCAATTAATAAGCCTGAAAACTGGCAATTGGCATCAGACGTGCTGGCAGATTTTGTTCCACAAAGTAAAAGAGCTGATTATGGACTTGGCCTGTTGCAGGATTATGGTGACGTGTATAACAAAGCACACGACCAGGGTATAGAATCTGTATTTGAGGTTAATGAAATGTATTACCCTTCGGGAAGTGGAATTAGTTTGGAAGTGGGAGCACCCGGAAATTTTTTACAGGTGTTTGAACAACCAGATATGTATGAAGGCTTTGGTGCCGGCCGGGAATGTTTTACTACTGATCTCTATGATGAATTTGAGAAAGACAATGCAGGTAAGATCATTGATAAAAGATTTACTTATACCATGCTTGAACCTGGCGATGTGTTTTATGTTACCAGCACTCACGATACCATGCTACACAATTCAACTGGTAAACTTTATATTCAGAATGTTAAGGTGGATAAGGCTACCAACACTTTATCTTATACTATTAAAAATAACACCGACAAATCTTATGCAGGATGGATATGGCCCGGTAAAGATCAGCAATGGTATCCTAATTATAAATATTTACGCAATGCCAGTGAGAGAACCGGCTATATGAATAATGCGGGTTTATTTGGAGAAGATCTGAATGTAAAATGGATGCGTTTTTCTGATGCTATTTTGAATTATGCTGAATGTTTAAATGAAACAGGGCATACTGCAGAAGCAGCAGGATATGTAAATGAAGTTAGAACGAGAACTAATAACAGCCAGGCAATTGATAGTCGGAGGATATATCAAAAAACTATTGTTACTGGTGCATTGCCAATGGTAGATGCAGGCTTATCACAAACTGCAATGAGAACTGCAATTCAACATGAATCAAGGGTAGAACTTGCAGGCGAAGACTGGCGTTATGAGAACCTCCGTCGCTGGGGAATTGCAGCAGACAGGCTTCATCAAATGGCGGCAAAATCACCGCAGGTAGGTGCTTCCACATTTAACCCGGCAGGCAAATATGTAAAAGGCGCATGGGATTATTACCCGGTGCCAACAAATGAATTCAAGCCTTAGCGTATAGAATCCACATAAAAAAAAGGAGTGCTACAACACTCCTTTTTTTTATTACAAACAAAGAAGTGAAATTCTTCTATTGAATGAAAGTTGAGAAGGCGATAATATCTGTAGTGCTGCCTGGTTTAAGTTTTTTAAAATAAATAATTCATTAAAATGATTAATTTAAAAAAATTCTTCAATCTTCAAGTAAACAATCCAGGTATGAGAAAAACAATTTTATCTTTTATTTTTTTGGCGCTTTTTTATACGGGTGTTTCAAATTGCTATGCACAGCAAAATGACCCGGCAATTAAATATGCAAACCTCAAAAAGGAATTAGCCAAAGGGTGGAATACGTGGAATACAAATAGTGTTTTGTCGCATGTACTTCTACCGGAAAGTTTTTCAATCAATCTTGAACTAAAGGATGGAGCATCCGCAACCTTTTTGCGGGAAGCATTGATAGGAAGACGCGGCGCAGGCGTGGAAACTATAAGGCCGGGGCTGCATAGTTATGATGGTTCTTATACAGAGCTCACGCTTGAATGGAAAAGTATTAAATTAAAAATAGAAAGCGCTGCATCAGAAAAAGAGTTGGTTATTTTAATTACGCCATTAAATAAAAACACAAGCGGTCAGTTATTAATTAGACCGGAAATGTTATGGAGTAGAAAAGGAACGATCACTAAAAATGGAGACGGATTTAGTGCACGTCTTTCTTCCGGTAATCTATCGGTACACCTTTCCAATTCTATCAAAGATATTTTATACACTGATTCAGCTTTTGCTATAGCACCGCTTGAAAAAAATATAGCGATAAACACAGGAGAAAAAAAGTCCTTACAAGAAATTAAAAAAATAGTTAATGCTGCAAGGGGAAAATTATTAGCAAGCTATAATAACTACCCGGCACTGGCAGAACTGCATAAGGCAATGCAGAATGTATTATCCTGGGATGTTATTTATGAACCAACACACGATCGGGTGATAGCGCCTGTAAGCCGTATCTGGAGCGTAGATGCAAAAGGCTGGGTAATTTTTGACTGGGACACATATTTTGCATCATGGATGTTTGCTTTGGAAAATAAATCGCTCGCTTATACCAATGCCATTGCCATAACAAATGAAATTACAGAGCAGGGATTTATACCAAATTATGCCGCCGGTCTTGGAAAAACGAACGACCGGTCGCAACCACCGGTAGGGTCAATGGTCATCCGTGAGATTTACCGGAAATATAAAGAGAAGTGGTTGCTGCAATATACTTTTGATAAGCTTCTTTCATGGAATCGTTGGTGGCCAAAAAAGAGAGATATTGATGGGTATCTTGTTTGGGGTTCTGATCTTTTGAACCGGGAAGCGCCAAAGTGGGAATCCGGAATGGATAATTCTACCATGTATGACGATGCACCTTATGACAGTACAACGCATTTACAAAAGCTGGGGGATGTAGGTTTGATGAGCCTTTACATTGAAGATTGCAAAGCATTGGCTGATATAGCCAATGAAATAAATAAACCGGATATTGCAACCGAACTTAATAGCAGGGCTGCAAAATATACGGCTTCATTAAAAACTTTATGGAACGAAAAATTCGGCCTTTTCTTAAATAAAAATTTAGATAACGGAGCATTCAGCTATCGCCTTTCACCTACACTTTTTTATCCGTTAATTCCGGGAGTGGCCACGCAAGAGCAGGCCGACAGGATGATGAAAGAACATTTTTATAACCCGGAAGAATTTTTGGGAAAATATATTTTGTCTTCATCACCACGAAATGATACTGCCTACAAAGCGAATACCTACTGGCGTGGAAGAATATGGGCGCCGCTTAATTTTTTGGTTTATCTCGGGGTTAGAAATTACAAACTTCCAAAAGCACAAAAAGATATTGTTGAAAAATCGAAAGAACTTTTATTACAATCATGGTTAAGCAACAGGTATATCTACGAAAATTATAATGCGGATACAGGTGAAGGTGATGATGTACCCAACAGCGATAAATTTTATCACTGGGGTGCTTTGCTGGGTTTTATTTCGTTTGTAGAAGGTGGTTATGTAAAGCCGCCTCTTAAACCATTGAATAAAGGAAAATGAAATGATGGAACAAACAATTATATATTGCTCCCTTAGGGTAAGGCGGAGATTAAAATAATTTTGAAATAGTCGTTGTATCCGCATTGCGTTTATTGCCGGCGGCTAATGTTAAATGATGTTCAGCTACGGGATGGCAAACCAAACACCCAAACTTTATTGAAAAAAAAATGGCATTTAGTTATAACTGTAAAACGATAAAACATAAAATAAATCAAAAGCACTTTTAAGCAGTGCAGTCATTAATCTAAAAAATTTTTAAAATGAAACCATCTTTTATTGTTCGGATTATTTTCTTACTAATAATTCCATTATTTATTTACATCCCGTATTCGAAAGCCGGCATACCGTGCGCCCACATTCTTATTTGTTGCCGGGAAAATAACAGGGGTATACAATTTATGGTAAATGGAAAGTGGAATCCGGCGCATGATTACAACGATATCAGGCAGGTAGATGATGTGCTGCAAAAAATAAAAAGTGCAGGCATTAATATTGTAATCATAGATATGACCAACGATAGCCAATGGAACAAATACTGGGATATCTACAGCCCTATGGTTAGTAACATACAAAAGGTTTGCAAACAGAAAAAAATGCAGTTTATTATTTTTATTGGTGCCGCAGGATCGTTCTCTGATTGGAACGAAAAAGCAAAAAGGATATGGAACACGTGGGCACAGGATTCATCTTACCGCCGGTATGGATTTGGGGATAACCGCCCGATGCTTGTTGCGTTTCAGCCCTCAGATATGTATTGGGAACGATATGATAAAGCACCTGACAGTTCGAAAACCTATTTATCAAAGTTTCATATTGGTACTACACAAGTAAACGATCCGATACTTCCTGGTAAAAGTGATGGATGGGGATACCGGAATTATTCACAAAGCGTAGATGGTAAAGTGCGTTTTGTTTGTCCTAACGGAAGTGTTGTTAATGATACCTGGCATCGCATTGATGGACCTCAATGGCAGCAAAGAATAGAATGGGCTAAGGAGTCCGCAGAATACAGCGTGTATGGCTCTTATGATGATACCTGCGATGCCATCAATTGGGGAATAGCCGACACTAAAAATACATCAGTGAAATACAACAAATATCCCGGCGATGACCCTTACATTTATTACGATATACTTAAAAAAGAATTGACCGGTTCATCTTCCGAATAAACCTTTATAGTAACTGTAAATGGAACTCAATGCCTCAATAATAATCTTATCAAAATGGCCCGTTCTAAAAAATGCAATCATCATGAAAATATATTTAATTAAGAAAGTGTATTGCTTACCATATTTTAACACAAAAGTTGAAGGCATCTTGGAAAAAAAATGAAATGAATTGAATAGAAAAAGAAGCAAACTCTCCTGCACTTTTCTTTTATATTATTTGATAAGCACATAATTAATTCTTCTAAAAAATAATACAAAATTATTTTTACAAGTCAGGTCAAATCAGGACAGACATACAAATTTACTAATCTATTTTACGTTCTATTTTTGCACAAACATATTTTAACGTCATAGATAGAAGCGTATGATTCAAAATGTTTGTTGACTAAATGAAAATGTTTTTTTTAATATATAGCAATGAAGTATTCAGCTATATTGCAGCAGATAAAAAAATCGTGACATAAAACGATGCAGGAATTTAAATATTTTAAACAGTCAGTAACCGTAGCGTTTGTGCTGCTGAATGCAATGGTTATAACCGCTCAAAGTTTTAACCAACAGGGATTAAAAGCTGTGTATTATAATCAGCCAAATTTTAAGGATACGTTTCTGGTTAGGAGAGATGCAACTATCGATATCGGAGGAAATACCTTGCTGCCTTTTCAAAAAAGCGACAGCGGTTTTTCCATAAGATGGTTGGGATATATAATTACTCCATACAACGAGGCTTTTACATTTCAGATAAAAACCAGTGGTGGCTGTGCATTGTGGATCAATGATAGTTTGCTTTTCAACCAACCTGATAATAACTGGGATACCACATTCCAGGGCAGAATCAACCTCACAAAAGGAGTTCAATATGCTTTAAGGTCAAATTTTTCAAATAGTAAATCCGGCGCTGTTTGCCAATTATCCTGGCGAAGCAAAAATCAGCGAAAAGAAATCGTTTCTAAAAAACAATTGATCCCCGAAGATGCGGGCCTTCCTCCTGTAAAAGTAATTACCAATGTAATTGGCCGTGATCCTTTTGTAACACTTGGCCCCGATGGTAATTATTATATGATTCACACCAGTTGCTATTTTAATGGAAACCTGGCGCATAAGAATTGCTGGGATAATAACGATGGATTACACTTATGGAAATCTGCTGATATGCAGGACTGGAAAGATGTTGGGCTTATTTGGAGTATTGAAAAAGACGGCACCTGGCAAAAAGAATATGATGCAAAAGGCAGAAGGCCTTTGTGGGCGCCGGAGGTTCACTTCATCAAAAACAACTGGTACATTACTTATAGCATGGGCACGTTTGATCCCATTGGAATTCAAACCGGGCTTTTAAAAAGCACCAGTGGCAAAGTGGAAGGGCCTTATAAAGATGTGGTGGAAGGGCCGATAGTAAAAGGTATCGATGGCTCTCTATTTGAAGATACAAACGGTAAAGTTTATTTTCTTCACGACAACTGTTGGATTGCCCAAATGAATGAAGCCATGAATGGTTTTACCGAACCTTTTCGCCAACTGAAAACAGTATCCGGCCAATTGGTTGGGTTTGAAGGTTCAGGGGTTTTAAAAATAAAAGACGATTACTATTTGTTTGCGGCAGAAAGCAGGGAGGATATGGGTAAAAATAGTTACGACCTTATAATTGCTCAATCTAAAAATATTTATGGCCCTTACAGTGAACGCTGGGTTGCTTTAAGGCATGGCGGCCACGGCACTTTATTTTTTGATAAAAAAGATAAACTCTGGACCACCATGTTTGGCACGGATGATTTATCCAATGTATATATCACACCAACTTTGGTGAGAATGTCGCTTGAAACCGGTAGCAAAATATTGCCTTTCAGAGGAGATCTGCGGGCGAAAGTTATTCTTCCAACTGCCGACATAAAATTAACCCAATGGAAATATTCGATTGGTTCTCCGGGCTCAAAATGGAATCAAATTAATTTTAATGACAACACCTGGAAATCCGGTGAAGGCGGTTTTGGAACAGGCGGAAAAACAGAATGGACAAGCGGTGACATTTGGTTGCGAAAATATTTTAACCCCGGCAATATGTCTGCTGAAGAAATTAAAAACATGGTATTATCCGTAAGCCACAATGATTCAATTGAAATTTATATCAATCGGGTAGAAGCCTGCACCATGATTGGATTTAATAAATATTCTTTAAAGAAGATGAGTTCCGCAGCGAAGGCTGCCATTAGAAAAAATTCAAAAAACGTCATCGCTGTTCATTGCCATAAAGTTGGAAGCGATCAGTTTGTAGATGCAGGGTTAGTTACATGGTCGTCCGAAAAATAAAATGTATTGTTGATGAAAATAAAATTTAAATATTGTTTGTTGATTTTGCTGCTTGCTGGCGCAAAGCTGCATGCACAAAGCGTTCCGGGCTATACCAATCCTGTTTTGAGAGGCCTTAACCCCGATCCAAGCATTTGCAGGGTAGGAGATGATTTTTATATGGTAACCAGCTCCATGTACCTTTATCCCGGTGCGCCGATCTACACCAGTAAAGATCTTGTAAATTGGAAAATGATTGGGTATAGTCTAACAAAAAAGGAACATTTCTTTACAGATAAAAATCATGCGTCCCCCATGATGTATGCCACTACACTGCGGTATAATAAAGGGATATTTTACATGATCACCACGGATGTAAACGGCGGCGGCAATTTTTTTGTAACCGCTAAAAATCCGGCTGGCCCATGGTCTGATCCCGTACAGGTTGATCAGCCGGTATTTGATCCAAGTTTATTTTTTGATGATGACGGCAAAGTATATTATACCCGCCGCGGCGATTTTAAAAACAAAGATATTGTACAGGCAGAGATAGATATTACAACTGGAAAATTATTAACCCCGTTGCGGGGAATATCAAAGGGATTGATTTCAGATGATACCGAAGGGCCGCATCTTTTTAAACGGGAAGGCTGGTATTATCTTACCATGGGAGAAGGTGGCTCGCGTGCATTGCACATGCAAACAATTGCCCGTAGCAAGAGTCCCTGGGGACCGTTCGAAAGCAATCCTGCTAACCCCGTAATTACACAAAATAATGCCTGGTGGCACCATATACGGGCCCTTGGGCATGCCGACTTTATCGACGCTCCGGATGGCAGTTCATGGGCCATTTGCTTAGGTACAAGGCATGTAGACTATGATGCCTTCAGCGCCATCGGCAGGGAAACATTTTTATTGCCGGTAGAGTGGAAAGATGGTTGGCCAACAGTAAAGCCGGCGTATCGGTACAATCTTCAAATTAATGCACCTACACTGCCCCTAAAACCATGGGCTACTGAACCGGTTAAAGATGGTTTTGATAACACTTCACTGGGTTTAAAATGGAATATGCTGATGTATCCTTTTACGCCCTGGTATTCACTTGATGAACGAAAAGGTTATCTGCGTTTAAAAGGTACAGCAGATAGTTTGCACGAAACAAAGCAGGTAGCCTTTATTGGTACAAGGCAAAAAGAAATGAGCGGTGAATTTATCACTGCCTTCGAGTTTGTACCACAGGCATCTAATGAAGAGGCCGGCATTACCGTGTTTCAAAAAAGCAATTTCCACTACGATCTTTTCATCACCATCAGAAATAATAAACAGGTAGCTGTGCTAAAGAAGACTGTTGGTGATATGGTCATTGAAGTGGCGTCCATACCGGTAACGGGTAAACGCTTTGAATGCAAAGTAGTTTTCGACGCTTTCAAGTATCATTTTTTTATCAAACAAAATAAGGATTGGGTAGAAGCTGGCAGCGGCGTTGTAAATCTCGTATCAACAGAAGTGGCTTCTGTATGGTCGGGTATTTTTTTGGGAATGTACACTACAGGTAATGGAAAACCGTGTACAAATCCGGCTGATTTTGATTGGACAGATATTCAGTTTAAAGAAGTTCAATTTGAAAAGAATTAAACCATTATAAAAAGTATTTAGTAGAAGGATTATAAAATTAAAAACGAGTTGAAATATGAAAGGTAGCTATCTGATAAAAATAAGTTGTTTGTTTTTAACAACAATATTTACTTCGGTGATAATTATTGCCCAAACAATAGTTCAGCAAAAAAAACAAAGCCTGCAGCAAGGATTTAAAACTCCGCCGGACTCCGTTAAGCCAAGTGTTTACTGGTATTGGATGAGTGATAATATTTCGGAGCAAGGTGTTAAAAAAGATATCGAAGCCATGGCCAAAGTGGGCATTGGCAGGGCTTTCATCGGCAACATCGGTTATCCGAAAGAAGAAGTGCCTTATGGTAAAGTAAAATTATTCTCAGACGAATGGTGGAAAATTACAAAAACTGCCATCACCACTGCCACAAAAAATGGAGTGGATATTGGGTTGTTTAACAGTCCGGGTTGGAGCCAGAGTGGCGGGCCATGGATCAAACCATCCCAGTCGATGCGATATTTAGCTGGTGATGAAATAGCTGTAAAAGGCCCCATGCAATTAACCCAAAAAATGCCTGCGACAAAGCCGGATTTTCAACCGGTAGCGGTGCTGGCATTTCCGGCACTTGCGGCCGCAGGGGAATCCATTGCGAAACATACTCCTAAAATAACTTCTAACCAAACCTTTGATGATGCTCAAAAATTATTGGATGAAAATCTCAGTACCGGGGCATCCGTAACATCAGCGGTGGATAACAAAACTATTGCCACCATAGATATTGAAGTAGCAGAGGCATTTACTGCACGAAGCCTGGTGCTTTATCCGTTAGAGAAACCTTTAAGAGCAGATGTAGAATTACAGGTAAAAGACGGAGACAATTACCGAACCCTTAAAAATTTTATATTCGACCGCACTAATCCCGAGCTCCAAGTTGGATATATACCGTACGCCCCCATCGCTGTGTCTTTTGCAGCCACCAAGGCAACACAATTCAGGCTGGTATTAACCAATATGAACAATGGTGCAGGCTTTGCGGAAATCAGGCTATTGACGGTACCGGTTGTTGAACGCTACCAGGAAAAACAGATGGCGAAAATGTTGCAAACACCTTTTCCATTATGGGCAGAATATCAATGGCCAAAACAAGACGAGCCCGACGATCAGTCGGTGATGCTAAACCCGGCAAAAGTAATTGACATCACTAAAAACCTTTCATCGGGTGGTGTCTTAAACTGGAGCGTTCCGGCTGGCGATTGGATCGTAATGCGCTATGGCATGTTACCAACCGGTGTTACAAACAGCCCCGCCTCTCCGGAAGGAAAAGGATTGGAAATTGATAAGATCAACAAGGCGGCCATGCAGCATCACTTTGACGCTTTTGTGGGCAAGATTCAAAAAAGCATTCCTGTTGCAGATCGTGGCTCACTCAAATGGGTAGTTGCTGATAGTTATGAAACGGGCTCGCAAAACTGGACCGATGGCATGAGCGAAATATTTAAAAAACAATATGGCTACAGCCCATTACCATGGCTGCCGGTTCTTTCCGGCAGGGTAGTGGGTTCTGCAGATCAGTCAGACCGTTTTTTATGGGATCTTAGAAGACTCGTGGCGGATAGGGTAGCTTATGAATATGTTGGCGGCTTACGCGATGTAAGCAATAAAAATGGTTTAAAGTTATGGCTCGAAAACTATGGCCATTGGGGCTATCCTTCAGAGTTTTTAAAATATGGCGGCCAATCGGATGAAGTGGCGGGTGAGTTTTGGAACGAAGGGGAACTGGGCAATATCGAATGTCGCTCAGCATCATCGGCCGCACATATTTATGGTAAAACAAAAGTATCTGCGGAATCATTTACCGCAGGTGGATTGGCATACGCCCGGTATCCCGCTATGTTAAAAAAGCGGGGCGATTGGTCATTTACAGAAGGCATCAACAATACCTTGCTGCATGTATTTATAGAGCAACCCTATGAAGATATTAACCCCGGCGTTAATGCAGGTTTTGGAACAGAGTTCAACCGGAAAAATACCTGGTTCTACCAGGGTAAAGCTTTTGTTGATTATATCAGACGTTGCAACTATTTATTACAGCAAGGAAAACCTGTAAATGATGTGGCATACTTTATCAGTGAAGATGCGCCAAAAATGACCGGCTTCCGTGATCCCGAATTGCCCGCCGGTTATTCGTATGATTATATCAATGCTGAAGTATTGATGGAAAGGGTAATTGTAAAAAATGGCAACCTCGTATTGCCCGACGGTATGATGTATAGAATGCTCGTACTACCAAAGCTCGAAACCATGCGTCCTGAATTATTGATTAAATTAAGTGAATTGGTAAAACAAGGCATTACTATTTTAGGCCCTTCGCCAAAGCGTTCGCCGAGTTTACAAAATTATCCGGCAGCGGATGAACTGGTTAAAAAGTTGGCCAAAGAAATTTGGGGCAATACAGATAACAGTGCTTTCAAAAACACAAAGTTTGGAGAAGGAAATGTGTTGACAGGTATGGGGATGCAGGAAGCATTGGATTTCATTAAAGTAATTCCTGATGTGGTTCTTCAAGGTAGCGATGTGTTGTACACCCATCGTACAACAAAAGAGGGAGAAATATATTTCCTCACCAATCAAACAGATCGTACCATTGAAATATCACCTGCATTTAGGGTTACCGGTAAGCAACCCGAGTGGTGGGATGCGGTAACAGGTGCAACCCGCAATCTGCCTGCATTTACACAATCCGCCGGGGGAACAACGGTTCCAATAAAACTAGAGGCATATCAAAGCGGTTTTGTCTTTTTCAAAAATTCATTACCCGCTTCCCCACAACAAAACAATAAAACAAATTTTCCGGAATCAAAAATAATTGTTACCATCAGCAATCCATGGACGGTTACATTTGATACAGCCATGCGAGGGCCAGTCAAACCGGTAATATTTAAAGAGTTGATAGATTGGACAGCAAGCAATGACCCCGCTATAAAAAATTATTCTGGAACAGCTATTTATAAAACCACCATCCATGTAAATACTTTGCCGACTGCAAATACTTTTTATTTAAATCTCGGCATGGTAAAAGTAATGGCCAAAGTAAAAGTAAATGGCAAGGATATGGGATCTGTATGGACGGCTCCGTATAAAGTGGATATAACCAATGCCCTTAAAAAAGGAAAAAATAACATTGAGATTGAAGTAGTAAATACATGGGTTAACCGGTTGATAGGTGATAGTAAATTACCGGAAGCAGAAAGAAAAACATGGAGCAACGTAAATATCTATACACCCGAAAGTAAGTACGAG
>JANYFT010000216.1 GCA_025359625.1 Ferruginibacter sp. | reverse complement strand
CATTGGCAAACGAAAAGTAAATTACCGGATGAGGGATGCAGGCTTTAGCCGCCAGCGGTATTGGGGCGAACCGTTCCCCATCATCTGGACAGATGGTGTTGCCATTCCATTGGATGCGGCAGAGTTGCCACTGGAACTGCCGCATGTAGATAAGTATGGTCCGGGGCCCGAAGGTGAAGGGCCATTGGCAAATATCAGCGACTGGGTTAACCTCACCCCCAGCCCCTCTCCGGAGGAGAGGGGAGTTCGGGATCACGGTTCGGAAGAGCGGGCTAAGATGGGAACAGAAAGGGATTATAAAAAAGACATACCTGGGTATTTTAACAGTACTGGAAAAGAATGGAATGACACCCTCGTTTTTGCAAAAGAAAACCGTCCGCATTTAACTGAGGCTGAAGCTATTATTTGGTATCAGGTTAAGGATAGAAAAATTGATGGCTTTAAGTTTAGACGGCAACATCCCATAGCAGGGTATATCCCTGACTTTGTTTGTTTGGAGCAAAAGTTAATTATTGAAATTGATGGTGGATACCATGATGAAGCAGAACAAAAAAAGTTTGATGCTGCAAGGCAAAACTGGCTGGCAGAAAACGGTTTTGAAATGATTCGTTTTACAAACGAAGAAGTGAAAACCAATTTAAAAGAAGTACTAAAAACCATTTCGAAAAAACTAAAGGAGGGAAAGACACCTTGGAAGGCAGACAACCCAAGACAAGAAAACAACCAGGAGACTACAGGGTCAAACTCCCCTCTTCTTTGGAAGGCAGACAAGCCCGTGCAGGAAAACAGCCACGAGGCATCGGAGTCAAACTCCCCTCTCCCTTGGAGAGGGGCTGCGGGTGAGGTCAGAAGAGAAACCAGCACCATGCCGGGTTATGCAGGCTCTTCCTGGTATTTTTTGCGCTACATGGATCCGCAAAACAGTGACACTTTTTGCGACAGAAAAGCAAGCGATTACTGGAACCAGGTGGACTTGTATATTGGTGGAACGGAACATGCGGTGGGCCATTTATTGTACAGCCGGTTGTGGACGAAAGTGTTGTTTGATCTGGGCAAGATCGGGTTTGATGAACCGTATAGGAGGTTGGTGAATCAGGGGATGATACAGGGGAGTAGCAGATTTGTTTTTAGGATTGCTGTTACTGGAGTGAAAAATGAAAAAACTGATTTAGGAGTATCATTTAAGGATATAAGTACTCCATTGTTTATCTCATACAATAAAGTAAATTATTTTGAAAATTTAACTGAAAGTGAAAGATTGATTTTTTATAAAGAGTATGTACATGATTGGGATGGCATCGAAATGCTTGAAAATGGTAAAGAGTTTACTTTACTTTCTTATAATTGGCTTCATGTTGATGTGAGCTTTGTTGATGGATTGATATTAGATACAGATAAGCTCAGTAAATGGAAAAGTGGGGAATATTTAAATGCAAAATTTATTTTAGAAGAAGGTAAGTTTATCTGCGGAGCAGAAGTAGAAAAAATGTCCAAATCAAAATACAACACCGTCAACCCGGATGAATTGTGTAATAAATACGGCGCCGATACATTCCGTATGTACGAAATGTTCCTTGGGCCGGTAGAAGCCAGCAAACCCTGGGATACCAAAGGCATTGAGGGCGTACACCGGTTCTTAAGAAAACTATGGCGTTTGTTTTTTGATGACATAAAAGGTACAATATGGACCGATGAAAAAGCCACCGATGCCGAGTTAAAAATATTGCACCGCACCATTAAAAAAATTGAAGAAGACACCGAACGATTTTCTTTTAATACCGCCGTAAGTGCGTTCATGATCTGTGTAAATGACCTGTTTGATGTGAAGTGCCACAAAAAAGAAGTACTGGAAAAAATACTGATCTTATTAGTGCCCTATGCACCGCATATTGCAGAAGAATTGTGGCACCAGTTGAATAATGCCGGTACCATTTTAGATGCCTCCTATCCAACATTCGATCCTGCCTTGCTGGTGGAAAGCAGTAAAGAATACCCCATTTCTATCAATGGAAAAGTAAGGGCCAACATCAACCTGGCTTTAAACCTCGAACAGGCGGAGGTTGAAAAGATGATCTTGCAAAATGAAGTGGTACAAAAATGGCTGGAAGGGAAAGATCCCAAGAAGATCATTTATGTAAAGAATAAAATGGTGAATGTGGTAGTGTAGGCACCAGGGTGGGTCGCTCCAAAAAGGGTGGGTCATTTCGCAGAAACTAAAATAAGAATTAGAGTTAAAAAAGAAGAAGCCATTGCTTATTTTAAAACCTTTGCCAATGTGATGGGTGGAAGAATGGCTCCATGAAATTGATGTGCATTTAGAAAATATACTGTTCAGTTGATGGGTGCGTACGTCATAACAAATTAGTAATAGCAGGTTAAGCGTTGTTGCTACTTTTACTACACATTAAAAGATATGCTTACCTTCAATTTATGAAAAGCCTACTCGAAAATGTGTTGCAAAAGAACCAATCTACTTTCCGCAGCGTTGTTGATTTTAATACCGCTACAGACAAATTATTACAACTTGATTTTACAGCAGCCAATAAAGACCTCGCCACTGAACAGATTGCGGATACCCAAAAATTATCTCAATACATCAGCAAAAAATTATCTGCTGCCAATGCTAAATATGGTATCGGTGGCTATGGTGAAGACAGGGTATTGTACCAGCGCAGCAGCCACTTTGAAGCAGTTGCTTTATCCGGCACACCAGCACGTTCCATTCACCTTGGCATTGATATTTGGGGAGCTGCAGGAACAAGGGTTTTCGTTCCCATCGGTGGCACGGTACACAGCTTTGCCTACAATGAAAATTTTGGAGATTATGGGGCCACTATTATTTTACAGCATCAGATAGAGACAGTTGTATTCCATACTTTATATGGTCACCTTAGCCTGGAAGATTTAGCAAATATGAAGGAAGGTAAATACATCAGCCGCGGAGAGTTGCTGGCACATTTCGGCGAACCAAAAGAGAACGGGAACTGGCCGCCACACCTGCATTTTCAGATCATCGAAGACATGCGGATCAGCAAAGGAGATTACCCTGGTGTGTGTTCATTCAATGAAAGAGAAAAGTATTTAAAAAATTGTCCGGATGCAGATTTGATACTGAATTTGATGAGGTATGTTTAGTGGAAATTTACAGTGCTCCTGAAAAGGGAACAAACACTTACGCCAATTAAAAATATTATTCCTGCACTTACAAGCAGCCCTTTTCCAACTTCCCTGCTTGTTGGTGAAATACACAGTACAAGGCCAAAAAAGAAATATACTACTCCTAACAGCAAGCCTGTCAATCCAATCATTGATGCCGTATCCTGACCTTGAAGTAAAATAAACAAGGCTATCAGTGCATAAGCAGCAAAAGAAATAATCATTGTTTTTTTAAATGCCTGGTGCATGTTTCATTTTTTTTTATGTATACCGTGTAATTTTATACTACTACAAACTGAATAAGCAATTTATAATTCAACACCCCGCAAACCAATACCCACCAATATTAATTTCTTGCCTTTTTTCATTTCATCCTTGCTGGCTATCTGTATAACACCAACAATTATTAAAATAAAAGGAGCAAAATCAAATAATATTTCCATCGCGTTTTTTTAAACAGGTAAAGTGTTTCTTTCCTGTTGCAGTTTTTTTAAATACTCTTCTTTATCATCCCTGTAAAACAAATTCATTGTTTCAAAGGGAATAATGCGGCCATCTTTATGTACAATATGTACACAACTTTTTTTAATGGCCCTTACATCAAAATCATACGCATCAATAAACCGCATGATAATGATACGAAATAAATTTTCATAACCCAAACCAGGCGCTTCGATTTGTGGTAAACAACAGAGCAGTTGCTTCATGTTTTCTTCTACTCTGTCAACAGAAATACCCGTGCTGAAAATATCAATCATCTTTTCTTTTAATGCATCATCCTGTTCGTAAATAATTGTGTTGCGGCTGTTGTCAAGCAAATGTGCCGGGTCAATATATCTTGTTAAAGGAAATGTTTGTCCCGCCAATTTTAGTGCGTATCCCATCACGAGGGCATCAGGGTTGCAGGGCACCGGTATCAGATCGTTGGGTTTAAATATATTCGTTTGATCAAGAATTTTTTGTCTTACATCAGTCAGTGTTATTCTGTCGGTTGCCGGGTCAAAATTTTCCGTTCTGCCAGCAACCTGTGTTGGCTGAAAGGTTACACCACGAACACATTTCTGCTGCAGTGCAAACTCAATTATTTTGCCAATCTCATCATCATTTACTCCTTGTTGCAAAGTTACTACCAGCGTAGTGGACAGGTTAAGCGCATTCAAATGCTCCAAAGCTTTCATCCTCACCTCTGTTAAATCTTTACCCCGTAATTGTTCCAGCGCAGTTGATTTAAAAGAATCAAACTGCAAATAAATTTCAAAATCCGGAGCATAAGCAGCCAACTGTTTTGTAAATTCAAAATCTTTGGCAATGCGGATGCCATTGGTGTTCAGCATTAAATGTTTGATGGGCTTTTTCTTCGCAATATCCATAATGGCAAAAAAATCAGGATGCACCGTAGGCTCTCCACCACTTATTTGTACCACATCCGGTGTGCCCTCACTGGCTACAATAATATCCAACATTTTTTCTACCTCTTCTACTGTTCTGTGCCGCCCGTAATGTGGACTGCTCATAGCATAACAGGTTGGGCATTGCAGGTTGCACCGGTCAGTTATTTCAATAACAGTAAGGCAACTGTGCTGCTCATGATCCTGGCAAAGGCCACAATCGTACGGACATCCATAATGTGTTTTTGTGATAAAATGCAAAGGCGTTTCTGAAG
Organism: Ferruginibacter sp.; assembly: GCA_025359625.1. GTDB lineage: Bacteria > Bacteroidota > Bacteroidia > Chitinophagales > Chitinophagaceae > Ferruginibacter. The sequence goes on along the minus strand of JANYFT010000216.1, from coordinate 1,181 downwards.
GCTTGTTGTAGTTGCGGAGCGTTTTGTAATACGCAATATCTGTAGCAATCAATACCTTTTCAAACCCATGTTCCCGGCAGTTTTTTAGCATGTACACATTGCCATTTTCAAAAACAATTTTGGCATCCACCCGGCGTAAACAGGTGCTACAGATACTCAGGGTAAAATCGTAATAAATGTAGGGGCGTTCAGGCATTTTTTATAATAATTTTTTAGGGTGAATGATGTATCGGTAATAATAAACCAACCCAATAACAGCAGTTAACTGTATGGTTGATAAACCAAAAATTACCGGGTAAGATGGTTTTATAAAATCCACTAAAAACCTGAATAAAATATAACCAATCATAAATAGTTTAAACCGGCCACCTTCTGCCAGTGTATATTTTTTTTCTACCTGTAACAAAACTATCCAAAGTAAAATCAAAAAAAATACCTCATACAAACTAACTGGGTGCCGCATTAATCCGTCACCTAAATTCATACCGGTAAATAGCGTGGTGGGTATGCCGTAGGTTTCTTCATAAACACCCATACTAAAGCAACCCATGCGCCCAATGATCAGTGCAAGTATCATTGGGTAAGTAAACAGGTCTCCGCTGCTGTGTTTTTCTTTCAATATTTTTTTAACCAATTCTACTGCAAACAAGCCACCCAAAAAACCACCAAGTACGGTTTTGTTGCTGTAAATATATTCCCAGATGTTTTTGGTAATAAACAATTCATAAGGCCTTTCTAAAGAACCTACCAGCCTGCTTCCTATCAATGCACCAAAAATAGCGGCTATTAATATCCATGTTCTTTTGCCAGACTCAATAGTATCGCCTTGTTTTTTCCGGAGGTATAAAAAATAGCGGAAGCCAATGAAAAAACCTGCTGTTTCCATAACCGCATGCAGGGGCAAGCTATTTTTTCCAAAAGATATTTCTACAGGGTAATGCATGCAAAAAAATTTAACCGCTATTATTGTTTAATCCAGGTTACACCACCGGGGCTACTTTCATAAGCAATGATACCGTTATTTTTTGCATAAATAATTTTATAGAATTAGGCCTTTAGTTCGCAAAGCATTTACTTTATTGTGTTAGACCCTATTTTCTTTTTTTTCTTGATAAAAAAAAGAAACAAAAAAAATCAAGGCTCCGAATAAAAAGGCTGAAATTTTAAATGTAAGCCTAAAA
>JANYFT010000203.1 GCA_025359625.1 Ferruginibacter sp. | reverse complement strand
AAGCGTTGGGATAGAGACAAAAGTGAGCAGGTAGAGCAGGCCTGCTACCAACGCTGTCTTTCGCAGTGGGCTCATAGTTGCCCGTTTAGCTGATACATTCGTGATGCTTGCAGTATTGATGTTTGTATTCATTTTTATTTTTTTAAGAAATTATTTTTATATCTCAGTTCTTTGCTTAAGCGCCGGGGATTTATTGAAAATGACTCCACCCTTTTTGACATTGAATACTTACTGATTAAATGACAGCCTCAATGCCCGATTGATTTTTCGAAACATAATATATGTGATGAGAATTAAAATAAAAGCGATAGCAGGTTTTATAATCCCTGTAATACCATCAAAGGAGTAAACAGAGATAACTGCAAAAATTATGTCGAAAAAAAAAGCCGCAAATACCCATTCTTTTAACCAGTTTAGTTTGTTTGGGATCAATAAAACAATAACTCCCAAAATTTTTGCAATGCCTAAGGTGGTAATAAAAAAAGGAGGATATCCCATTTTTATGGTGGGGAGCCAAACCAGCAGATTTTTACTGAGTTCCAGGTACCCACTGGCACCAAACCATATTGATAATAAAATGATGCCGGTGCGGTAAATGACCATTTCTTTTTTCAGCTCTTTAAATCGAGTCATGATTTATTTTTTAACGGTTGTGTTTAAATTAACGGTTGATTTTATTTTAAGCAGTTATATGCTTTTACTATAGTATTTTTATCTGCCCAGTGGGTTTCTCTTCCAGGGTTTAGAAAAATGCACACTTATCATCAACGCCCTGTTATAAATTTCCTTGTTATAAGAGATATTGGTTAAGCCATAATTATACCTGATGTCCAACGCAATTCTTCTTTGTTTAAATGGAAATTCAACACCTCCGCCTGCCTGAACGCCTGCATCAAAACGCTTAAAACCTTCGCCTGAATTATTGAAAGAAAGCTTGGTTGACAAATCGCCCATTGTATTTTTGCCACTAAGATTATAGGCGATAGATGGCCCGGCATTCATGTAAAATTTGCCAAGATGTAAACGAGCCAGCACCGGTAATTCCAACGTATTTAAACGAAGGCTTGATTGATTGGAAGTTATAGGATTGTTCGCTTTTAGTTTGCCACCTTTCCTCATATAATATAATTCGGAAACAAGTGAAAAGGCAGGGGTAATACCAGCCTGAAATGATACGCCGGCCTGTATACCGTCAGTTGATTTCTTATAATCAGCCAGGGAGCTATTAGAGGCGCCGTAGTTGAGGTTTGTACTCGCCACATTAATCATCAGGTCCAGGTAAGTTTTGGTTTGTCCGAATGCGTTTGCTGCCAGGAAAATCATACCCATTACGAGTACGGTTTGTAATTTTTGCTTCATGATAATTTTTTTAAAGTTTGTTAATTATTTAACTGAAGCAAAAGTATATGACTGAGTGTGGTCCTGCAATTCAGCTATGCAAAGCGAAGGAGTATGTCTGCCAATGGGGGTTTTTAATCTTCCAAATTATAAAAGGTTTATGGCCTGCTGTTGATGAGTTGATGGAAAGCCTCTTTGTATGTTTCTGAAACGGGAATTAGCTGATCTGCAATTTTTATCCTGCTCCGTTCTATGGATTCTATTTTATTGACTGCAACCATATACGACTTGTGTACCCGGCATACAAGGTGAGCTGGTATCAGTTGTTCAAGCTCGCTAAAACTTTGTAGTGTCATTACCTTTTTGTTGGTAGTGTGAATGCGCAAATAATCTCTCATGCCCTCAATGTAAAGGATATCGTTGATCATTATTTTTTCGAGGCGATTTTCTGTTTTTACGAAAATGAAGTCCAATGATTTTTCAGCGTTACGCTTGCTTAAATTTTCCTGTGCTTTATTTACAGCCTGTAAAAAACGATTGAAAGTAAAGGGCTTTAAAAGATAGTCTGTGATCTGTAGCTCATAGCCCTTTAAAGCATATTGCTGGTAGGCCGTTGTGATGATAACCTGGCTGTTTATTTTGGAACTTTCCAGCAATTCTATGCCGGATAATTCATCCATATTGATGTCTAAAAAAAGTACATCTACTTTGTTGTTGTTTAAATAAGTAAGGCCATTCAACGCATTGTCGAAAGTGGCGCTTAAATTTAAAAAGGGAACTTTGTTTACAAAGTCTTTTGTTTTTTCCAGCGCCAGTGGCTCATCTTCAATAATGATGCAGGTATATTTATCCATTGGTAATCGTTAAGTTTACTGTGTACTGTTCATTTGTTTTATTCACTTCTATCGTATGTTTTTCGGGGTAAATAAGCTGTAGTCGTTTTTGAATCAGTTCATTACCTAAACCACTGTCAGGTGGCCGCACTGTTGGCTTCGAATCAAATTTATTTTCGCATACCAGTTGTATGGTTTTATTACTTATAATGATATGGATAGTTATAGCATTCTCCAATTTTTTATTATTGGTATGTTTAAAGGCATTTTCAATAAACGGAATAAATACCATCGGGGCAATCATTTTATTACCAATAATACCGGTTACTGAAAAGTGTACATAATGTTCGTTGGCGGTTCTTATTTTTTGCAATGCGATGTATTTTTCGATGTATTCAATTTCCTGCGAAAGAAGAATTTTTTCAGCCATCGTTTCATACAACATAAACCGCATGATGTCTGATAACTTATTCAGATAGTTGGATGCTTCAACGGCATCCTTTATAATGAGTGCGTCAATATTATTGATGGTGTTAAATAAAAGATGCGGATCAAGTTTAGATTTTATCAACGCCATTTCCATCTCATGGTTTTTTTCTTTTAAAGCTTCTTTCAATTTAAGTTCATTGAACCAGGTAATAAACCCTTTGATGACCAATGCCACCATACCACATATAGAACCAATAAAGGTCATAATGATAATTACCCGAACGGCGGTAGACCTGCCGTTTTTGCCGCCCTGGTCCATGTCAATAACATGCCCCGATTCTATTAAATACCGATGCAGGATATACGCTGTAACGGCTGCACAAACTGACATAAGTATGCCAACAATTATTGACAGGAGAAACTTTTTTTGTTGCAGGTATTTAGGAAACAGTATAAAATAATATAAATAAAACGAAATGAAGGAAGGGATAAATGCAAACAGCAAAACATTTTTAAAAGCAATCATCATCCGGGATTCGGGAGCACTTGCATACAAATTACTTCTATAGTAAACACTTAACATGATTACTATCAATATAAAATAACACGCCCAAAAACCTATATGTAATAAAACGACAAAAGACTTTTTCATAAATTAAAAATACTAACAATAAAGGACCCAAAGGTCTCTTCTTGTTTTGGCATTGAAGACAATAATATGCAAACAGGCTGAATTTGTCTGCAAAATGCGAGGTGACAGCAGATCATTTTATTCAGTACGCATAATGGATATTCACCGGAGGCCTTCAGACACAATTATAAATAAGTGCTGTTCAACTTCATTTTTGTCCTATCATGCAGACAACATGTGCAAGTACTTTTGCTGAATAAATAAAACAAATATTCAAAAAAAATTAGCATGAAGATTAAAATGAAATTGATTGCTTCCTTAAAAATCTGGGTGGCAATCTATCCGTCAATAACACTGTTAAATTATTTGTTCGGCAGACAGTTATCAGAACTACCCTTGTACCAGCGAACACTGTTCCTTACACTGCCGTTAGTGCCCTGGATAGTTTTTGCCGGCGTGCCCTTTGTTGATTTAATTATCAAGGCAATTTCAACCAGATCAACTAAGGTAAAATAGATTACATTTTATAAGGTAGGACTTCGTTTACGAGACGCACATTCATTAAAATAAGTGGACAGGCAATAACCTTAATTTTATTTCGGGTTCCTGTTTTCGTTTCAAAATATAATCCCATGTCAAACAACAACAATTTCGATGTCATAATAATTGGTGGTAGCTATTCAGGTCTTGCAGCCGGCATGGCACTTGGCAGAGCTTTGAAAAAAGTGCTTATTATTGATGATGGCAAACCGTGTAATAGCCAAACACCATACTCACACAACTTTATAACCAATGATGGCAAACCTCCAAAAGAGATAGCTCATGTAGCAAAACAACAGGTGCAGCAATATGCCTCAATACATTTTTTTGATGGCCAGGCAACCGCAGGCGTGTCATTTGAAAACGGCTACCAAATACAGGTGGCATCAGGTGCAACATTCAGGGCTAAAAAATTAATCTTTGCCACGGGCATTAAAGACATGCTGCCGCCAATAGATGGCTTATCTGCCTGTTGGGGTATTTCTGTTATTCATTGTCCTTATTGCCACGGCTACGAAGTAAGAAATGAAGTAACGGGTATTCTCGGTAATGGTGAAGCTGCTTATGACTTCTCCAGGTTAATTTCTAACTGGACAAAAGACTTAACAGTGTTTACCAATGGCACATCAACACTAACTGTTGAACAATCAGGCAGTCTTAGCAATCACAAAATTAAAATTGAGGAAAGAAAAATAGAAAGACTGATACACACCAACGGTCATCTTGAAAAAATAATTTTTAAAGATGGCACTCTATTTTTACTTAAAGCATTGTATGCTCCTGCACCATTTATACAGCATTGCCAAATACCGGAAAACCTGGGATGCGAATTAACAGCCGATGGTTACTTAAAAGTTGATGCCTTACAGGAAACTTCGGTGAGAGGGATTTATGCCTGCGGCGATAACACAACCAAAATGCGGACAGTAGCAAATGCAGTAGCAATGGGTACAACCGCTGGTATATCCGTAAGTAAAAAAATAATTATAGAAGAATTTTAAAAGTAACACTTATGCAAAACGAGATATCCTAAACTCAGTTTATCGGGTATCAATTCCGTCTCCGTAACAATCCACACATCAAACCATCATGTAGCCAATCTAACGGCTGACAACTGGTACTCCATTTAAAAAATAAATCAACTGCAAAGATAACTGCTCGATGATTGTTTGCGTTTGACTACTCCGTCTTCCTTAAACTCTGATTAAGTTAACCCAAAATTCTGCAAACTTTACCCAAAGTGGTATAATCTCATCGCCATTTCACAAATTAATTTTGCTTTTCAATTAACAATTAAAAATGAAAAATGAAACTGTTTTAAGTAAAAGATTATTTATAACAGTAAGTGCGTTAATGCTGATATTTTTTTTAGCTCATGTACAAAAAAACTATTTAACTCCGGTGAAACGAAGGAGTTTACATTACAATCTGTTTCTAATGGTGCATCCTATAATATAAAGGTTGGTTTGCCTGCCAATTATAATCCTTCAGTTGAAAAATATGCAACAATATAGGTGTTGGACGGGAAAGAGATTTTTGGTTTCGTAGCTAATAGGTGCAAGGAGATTTCGGATAATTATGCTTTAAAAAATGTATTGGTTGTAAGCATCGGATATGGGAAAGACCGCAGCATAGATTACACACCGACAAAAGTAAGCTCGGTTACTGGTGGAGCTCCGCAATTTTTAAATTTAATTGAAACTCAATTAATACCACAATAGAGCAGGATTATAATGCAGATACTCCCAGGGATAGCCGGGTTATACTCGGTCATTCATATGGAGGTTTATTTGGAGGTTACGCTTTTTGTGCTAACAATAAATTATTTGGCAACTACATTCTGCTTAGCCCGTCATTTTGGTTCGACAACCACGTTGCTCTGCAAATGGAAAAAGATAACAGGCAAATAATAAAAATAGAAAGCAATTGGTATTTATGGGAATAGGAGAAAAGGAAGAAAGATACAGGATGCTAACTCCTATCGAAACGCTTTATCAATCACTTCTTAACAACTATTCCAATATTAAATTGAAAAAATATATTGAAAGAAATCTGGGTCATATAGATTCAAGAAATCCAAACATTATCGAAGGGTTAAATTATTATTTTAAAAACAGGTGATGCCTTCTCCTGGCTAATTATATTTTATTGCAATTATTAAATGTCCATTTTTAAAATGGACATTTTTTATGCCAATGCTGAAAAAAGGCATTGTCCGTATTTGACATCAAGCTGTCCTTTACCTCGCTCAAAGCTTGTGTAGTTTTGCATTCTAAAATAACAATAAAAAAAATGAAAATGAAAAAGTTAGTATTCACAGTCCAGGTCTTTGGCTTGATAGCAGCATTTCCACTATACGTAGTAATAGAGTTTAATCATGGAGCAAAGGCTTTGCCAGCAAATAATTCCGGCGCAGTTGGTATAGAAAAGCCAGTGAAAAAAAATCTCCAGTCAATAACAATTCAACAATAGACAAGGAAAATAAAGTTTTAGTTATTCGTTTAAAAAATTGTTATTGGTAACAGAACTAATAATTACAAAGCTATTATTGGAGAAGATTAATTCTGTCTGTTTTTGACACTCTATTGTCTGTTATACCCTAAAGAGCATCTATATCTTTACTAAAATAAAAAATAAAACAATTATGAAAAAAATATTATTATTTGTAGCCATCATTGTATCGGTGACAACAAAGGCTCAGGTTAGTTCAGTTTCTTTACAGGCAAGCGGTTTAACATGCAGTATGTGCAGTAATGCTATAAACAAAGCATTAAAAACGCTTGATTTTGTTTTAACAGTGGATGCAGATATCAAAACGTACACTTTTGAAATATCGTTTAAACAAAATAGCAATATAGATTTTGATTTATTAAAAAAGAAAGTGGAAAGCGCCGGCTTTACTGTTTGCGCCTTTTATGCAAACCTTCACTTTAACAATGTTCAGGTAAATGCTGGAGAGCCTGTTGTTATACAGGATAAGACATTTCTTTTTGTAAATACAAAGGACCAGCTTTTGAAAGGAGATAAACAGCTTAAGATAATAGATAAAGGTTTTGTTTCTGTTAAGGAATTCAAGAGGAATAATTATATGGTTTTATCTCCACAAACTTATCATGTTACCCTTTAATAAACCCCGAAACATCATTTATAAAACATAAAGTAATGGGAAAGTTTATTTTGACTGGATTTTTATTGCTGTCAATATCCGGTAAAGCACAGGAACTATTTTCAATGACGGAACCGGCCAGCAATATAGCTGCCAGAAGCTTTTCTATCAGGGTTGATAATTCGATAATGGATGAAATTAATTCTTCCAAAATCAACTATCATCTTATTCCGGAGCTGGCCGTTGGAATATCGAAAAAATTAATGTTGCGGGGAAGTGTTTTTTTCAGTAACCGCACTAAACAATTTAAGAACGAAGGAGGTGGTATCTACGCCAAGTATCGATTCTTAAGTAATGATGCAGTACAAAAGCATTTTCGTATGGCTGCCTTTGGAACAATGAGTTTTAATAACAGTGATATTCACCAGGAAGAAATTAGCATGAACGGGCATAACACCGGTTTTGAGGCAGGTGTAGTGGCCACTAAATTATTACATAAAATTGCTTTATCCTCTTCGGTATCAATTGTAAAAGCTTTGGACAATGGCAAGAACAACAAATTTACTTATGGGTTGAATAACAGCAAGGCTCTTAATTACAGTTTTTCCTTTGGCAAACTAATATTACCAAAACAATACAGGGATTATCGGCAAACAAATATAAACCTCATGGTAGAAACATTAAGCCAGGTTAATACCGGCTCGGGAAAATATTATGTAGATATTGCCCCTACTGTACAATTAATATTTAATAGTGAAAGCAGAATTGATTTAAGCTATAGAAAACAAATAAGTAGTAACCTTTTGAGAACCGCACCTAATGGTTTTTTTATCCGTGTAGAGTACAATCTATTTAATGTATTTTAAAATTCCGTTAGTTCGGCACTCCACATTTTACCAGTCAGTTTGGGTATTCTATTCAGGGTTCTGATCCCAATAAAAGATTGGCTGTTTTTGACATCTTGATGTCCGTTGCCAACTTGTAAGACACAATAATTTTACACTTTAAAAAACAAACATAAACATGAAAAAAACAGTGGCAATTAGTATCTTTTTAATCAGTACGCTGATTTCAAATGCTCAGTCAGACACTTCCAAAGTAGAACAATACTGCCAGGTAATTGCCACGCCAAGGCTATTAAGCAATAAGGTAACCATTGATATTGATTATGGTGAAGAGAAAAGCTTTTGGCACGACACAAGGCTTAAAACAGATGCAGGCAAGTTAAAGAAATTTAATACTGTCATTGATGCCATCAATTATATGGGCAGGGAAGGCTGGATATTTATGAACGCTTATCCGGTTCGTATGGGGGAAACTGAAATTTATCATTTTGCCTTTAAAAGGCAGTTTCTAAAATCAGATTTACAATAACATAAAATTTGATTTTTAATAAATAATTTATAATTGTTCACACTCAATTTATTCTAAGAAAATGAAAATTAAAAAAATCTATTTTGCAATTTTTGCGATGATCTTGTTCAGCATGATGATGTTAAATGCTTGCAGGCCCATCCGCAATTTGATGAATCAACCCCGCCCCTGGTCAGGTATTAGTAATGTTAAATCAAAACAGCCTGAATACGATTCCACGAAAAAAAACAGTATTTATAATCGCTGATTATAAACTCACTGAACTGTTTGACATGCTGGCAATACGGACATCCATTTGAAAAATTTGTGAAAGTATCATTGGATTATAACTAACACTTCCTTTCAATAAGAGATACATTTATCAGAGGGTAGTCTAAAATAAATAAACTTAAAAATAAACTTATAAAAAACTAGTATGAAAAAAATAACAGTAGGAATATTATTGGCTTTCTTGTCAATCTTTTCTCAAAGTTTTACAGTAAAACAGGTTTCGCCAGATAATATAATCGGCATTTATTGGTCACCCAAAAAAGATGCGAAGATTGAAATCTATTTAAAAGGTCAACTATACTTTGGAAAATTTGCATGGGCAGCAACGCCCCGTAAAGACATCAACAATCCAACCAAAGCATTGCAAAATAGAGACCTACTTGGGTTGGAGTTTTTAACCAAATTTACTTATGATGATGGAGTTTACAAGGGCGGAGAAATTTATGATCCGGAAACAGGTAAAACATATTCCTGCAAAATGAGTTTGGATGGTAATAAACTTAAAGTGAGGGGATACATAGGTATTTCATTGTTTGGTCGTACTGAATATTTTGAACAGATAAAATAGGTTAGTTAAACTACGATGAACTAATTAATAAAATAAGAATTGATAAAATCTATAAACAATCAATTATGGAAAAAAGTGTTGCCATTTTAATGGCTGATTTATCGGGCTATACTGCTCTTACAGAAACGCACGGGGCTGCTTCTGCTGCAGATTTAATTGATAAGTATATTCGTATTGCAGAGAATTGCCTGATTGGTGACAGCAAACTGCATCAACGAACCGGCGATGAAATTATGTTTGTTTCTGATTCTCCGGATTCTTTGCTTGCTACTGCACTTAAGTTAGCGGCAAATACGGCAAGTGAAGATAATTTTCTTCAGGTACATGGAGGATTGCATTATGGAAAACTTTTGAAGCGGGCAGATAATTATTTTGGATCTGCATTAAACCTTGTATCCAGAATAGCTGCTAAAGCTGTAGCAGGCAGCTTTTGGTGTACTGATGAATTTGTAAACTCAATAACCGATAAATCTATTTGCACTTTTAAATCAAAAGGGAAACATCTTTTTAAGAATATTATTGGAGAAAAGGAAATATTTGAATTAAGCATAGAAAAAAAGAAGGCTGATTATATTGATCCGGTTTGCAGGATGTTAATCCTAAACCCTCAAAATGCAATCCACCATCCAAATAAAGACGAACTTTATTTTTGCTCATCCCAATGCCTTGAATTATATAGTGGAAATCACAGATTTATCCAAACGATGCAAAATCAAAACTGATCTTAAAAAATTTAATTTTTCAAATTAGCTCACATAATAAATTCAAAACAATGACTGCAATAATTATAGGAATTTCCTCCGGTCTTTTAATAATAGTACTGATTGGTATTTTGAAACACCTGGACAAAAAGATAGTTTATGGACTGATACTTTCAGGAATAGGGTTTTTATATGTTGGATATACCTGGACAGATATTTCATCTTTAGTCATAACTGCTCTGCAAGCAATATTCTTTCTCTTTTTTGCTTACTATGGAGTTACAAGAAATTTATATTTTATGGCAGCAGGTTATTTTTTGCATGGCCTTTGGGACCTTGCGTATGATCTCTTCCCGCTACCAAATTTAATCCCACCTCATTACGACCTGTTTTGTTTATCCATTGATTTTACGATGGGTATTTATCTCGTTATTCTTAAATTACGTCTTGCTAAACAAGAATAGCATCCTATATTTAACTTACTTTCTATTTTATTTTTATTCATGCCTTCGACTACACTTCTCGTTAAGAATATGGTTTGCCATCGTTGCATACTTGCTGTAGAGGATATTTTGCAAAACGAAAAAATACCATTTCAAAAAGTAAGTTTTGGTGAGATCTATTTGGCGGAAGAACTTTCGCAGAATCAGCAAGAGCGGCTGTCAAAAAAATTAACTGATATAGGCTTTGAACTTATAGATAATTATGCTGGTGGTATTATTGAAAAAATTAAACAGCTGGTTATTAAAAGAGCCAGGAATGAAGTGGATGAAAAAGAAAGCAACATAAAACTCTCTCATTATCTTTCCGGCAAGGTTAATCATGAATACACTTACCTGAGCAGTTTATTTTCATCCGTAGAAGGAAGAACAATTGAAAATTATTTTATTGAGCAACGCATTGAAAAAGCTAAAGAACTTCTGATATACGGTCAACTGACTTTATCTCAAATTGCTTTTGATTTGGATTATAGTAGTGTGGCACATCTATCCAAACAGTTTAAAAAGATTATAGGTTTAACGCCCACTTACTTTAAAGAGATAGGTATTGCAAAGCGTAAATCATTGGATAAAATTTAAACCCAAAATTGTACAACGCTTACACAAAGTAATATAACAAACACTCCCCATTCTCCAACTACTTTTGTGTTATCAGATAACAATTAAAAAAATAAATTATGAAATCAACAACAAAAAGTCAAAGCACTCAAAATGTAAAATGCAGTAATCCAAATTGTACCTGTGTTAACTGCAACTGCGGTTCAACATACACTTGTGCAAATTGCGGGTAAGTTAATCGGGTTAATGCGCCATCACGCCGTTCTATAATTGGGCGGCTTTTTTTATGCTTCAATCAATTTTGATTTAAATGACTGCGATAAAATTTTGAGAGTAGATGGAAAAAAAAGTCTTACTCACAAACAATGGTGAACGATTTAAATAACTTAGGATTTGCCTGTGAAATTTTACATTAACTTAAAGGATATTGGTTTTAACTGTCTGTAATTGACATCATATTGTCCGTCTCGCCACTACAGTTCTGTGTATCTTTAAGTAAACAATTTAATAAACTAACAATATGCAAAAGTTCGCCTTTATCATACCACCCACTGTTGAATTACTTGACCTTTCCGGTCCTGTGCAGGTTTTTACAGAAGCGAAATTTTATGGTTTTGAGATTGGTATTGAATTTTATAAATACAGTGAGGAACCCATTAGTACTGCCGGTCTTGGCTTTGGAAAAGTTGCAAATTTTAAAATGGCAACATTAAAAGAAGGTGATTTCGTTTTTGTACCGGGGATGGATATGGAATACGTAAACAGCATTTCTTTTAAAGCCGAAAGAGAATTCTTTAAATGGTTAAAAGAATGTTCAGCTAAAAAAGTAACTGTTTGTTCAATTTGTAACGGTGCTTTTGCTTTGGGGCATGCTGGCTTGCTAAAAGATACTGAATGTACTACCCATTGGCGAAGGGTAAAAGCATTACAAGTTGAATTTCCACAGGCAAAAGTAGTCGCTGATATTTTATATATAAAGAGCAATGATGTTTATACAAGTGCCGGTATCAGTGCAGGTATTGATCTGGCTTTGGCTATTCTTGAAGATTTAAAAGGCCCGCTATTTACACATAAGGTTGCAAGAGGGTTGGTAGTTTATCACAGGAGAAGCGGTAAACATAACCAGCAAAGCATTTACTTGGATTATAGAAACCATATTAACCCTCAAGTGCATGAAGTACAGGATTACTTAATTGATAATCTTTCTCATGAAAACGATATAGAAACATTGGCATCGCTGGTTGGCATGAGCCCAAGAAATCTGAGCAGGGTTTTTAAGGAAAAAACAGGTTCTACCATATTGGAATATCTTACACTTTTGCGGATAGAATATGCCAGTACTATGCTTAATAATCCTGAATACACTATTGAATATATAGCTTCAAAATGTGGGTTTAAAACAGCCAGGCAATTGCAAAGAATATTAAAAAAATAATATCGTATTGATTGAGTTGCTAATCATTCAATTTGTTTCATAAGCAATATGAAGGATAATAATAAGGCCAGTTGAGCAAAAGCCACTAAATAAAGAATAACTATTTTGGTATTTAATTATGTACCCTTTTCAATTCATCGTCTACTCCTGTTGATCTTTCCTTTTTGCTTTTTAAGGCTTTGTTACCGAAGTTGTGTGTATAAGTAAGCTTGTAAGCAAGCAACCCAAAATTGAAATTTCGCTTTACTATGGCACCTACCCTTTTTTCCATTACTGCAATGGTGTTGTTCTGCCTGTTAACTGTTAGCCCCGGCGATTTTTCCAATACGTCCAGTGCTGGGCCGCCTGCATTGGTAATACTGTTTTTAACATTGATAATCATCCTGTCAATCTTCTGTCCAACAATGTTTTTTTTGCAACCATCGTTACAGCACTTAATTCTCCGTCTGCTTTTTACAAGTAAATAATTGTTTGCTCTAAAAAGTAATTTTCATAAAGCAAGGCAAAACCTGCAGGTGCTTTTAAAAAAAAGAAATAGTATGGGTTATTAAAAATGTAGCTGCTTATAAACAATTGAATTTACAGAACTTTCCGTAATTGGATAAGCCGTTGGGATCGGTATTTTTTCATTGCCCGTAAGAGGTGATAAATAAATAAAAGGGCTGCACAAATCTGCCGGAAAAAATGCAACACCACCATAACCAAAGCGTGGGTGTTTTTTACCCACATAAAAAAATGAAAAAAGTAAAAAATGTTACAAAAAAATAGTGAACAAATTATAGCTGCCGGATAATTATTTGTGTGCCATTACCAGGAGAAGAAACAAGGTTAACATGATATTTAATTTGTGCTGCCCGGTATTGCATATTTTTAAGGCCATAGCCTTTTATTACTTCTGCTGCATTAAAGCCGCTGCCATTGTCAGCAATCACAAGTTGTATTTTTTTCCCACTGGCTGTGATGGCTATTGCTATATCGGTAGCGCCAGAATATTTAATGCTGTTATTAATGGCTTCTTTACATATTAAAAACAGGTTGCGCTTTTCTTCTTTGGTAAGTCTGCGGTGGCTTATTTCACTTGGTGCTTTTGTAGTAAACTCCATGTTGCTTGCTCCAGCCACTGGTATGGCATACATCCTTAGCCTTGTTAACAATTCATCCATTGTATCAAGAGAGTCATCCAGCACCCATATCATGTCTCTAAGGCCGGTAGTTGCTTCGTTCAAATTGTGTTTAATATGCTGAAGGCTTTCTTGTTGCTTTACCCCCCTAATAGCTAAATTGGTAAATACTTTTACGCTGGTAAGTGTGCTGCCAAGATCATCATGCAGGTCGGTTGCAATGTTTTTTCTTATCTCATGCTGTTTTTTTATCTGGGTTATCCGGTAACGGTAAAAAGCATAGATGATGCCGGCGGTGATTAAAAATACCCCTATTTTAAACCACCAGGTTTGGTACCATTTGGGCTGAATAAACAGGTGGAGCTCCATGGCATTTTCTACAAAAGTGCCGTCATTTTTTCTATAGCGAATCAGCATATTATAGCTGCCGTAAGAAAGCGCATTTAATGTAATAATATTATTTTCACCCACATCAATAAAGTCATTTTGACGACCTTCAATTTTATAGCTGAATTTTATTTTGTGATTATTAGAAAAACTGAGCGCTGCAAGATGAATGGTGATGGTAGTTGTTGGCGAAGGAAAATCAAGCTTATCCCAGGCCAGGTTATACAATGTTTGCTTTTTCGAGTTTCCGTAATACTCCAGTTTATACACATACACCGGAAAAACCGTTGAACGAAGGTTGAGCTTATCAGGATCAATTTCCGTGAAGCCGTTTATACCCCCAAAATATAATTTTCTGCCAATCTGCAGATATCCTTTTTCATCAAAAGAATTATCCTGAAGGCCATCTTCATAATAATAATTATAGCATGTTCTGGTATAATAATTCAACCTGGAAAGCCCCATATTTGTACTAACCCATAATACCGAATCAAACTCTGGTAAAATCCCATAAACGCTGTTGTTACATAATCCATCCTTTTCTGTTATTTGTATCCAGCTTTTTTTTTCTTTATTATAAACGTTTAGCCCGCCGCCATAGCTTCCAAACCAATACTGTTTACCGTCGTCGTACATATCAAAAAAAATACTTGCAAACGAATTTGCCTGTTGGCGTACATCCTTTATTATATCTGTTACGGAATCTTTTTTTGCATCAAATTTTTCAAGCGTATTATCTGTTAGCAGCCATAGATAACCCTCTCTGTCCATTTTAATATTATGGATATGGTTTTCTACTACACCGCCGGAATTAGGCATGCCACTCTTAAACTGAACTATCCGGTGCTTTTCAATATCCCATTTAAAAAGCCCTTCTTCCTCTTCACTGGCCAGGTAAAAAATACTTCCCACACTACATGAATTATTAAAATACCGGTATTTATATTTCTCCCATTCGGGATAACGTTTTACCAAACTTTCCCTGGATAAAACGGATGCCGAAGGGATGTATCCATACATGCCAAGATCAGAACATACAATCCAAAAATCGTCAGTGATTTTTTGCAGGTAATGAACCAATCCAATGGAAGAGGAGCCGGGAATTTTATCAACTTTCCCCGTTACAAGATTTGTAAGATAAAGGCCATCTGTTGCGGTTGCAAAAACTTCAGTTTTATTCTTTTGCACTAAAGAATAAATATGGTCCATATGAATGCTTTTATCATCATCGCCTGAAAAATAACGAAAGCCATTGCTTACAAGACTAATCATCTGTAATGCCTTGGAGCTACTTATCCAAAGATTGTTTTCAGCATCTATCATTAAATGGCTAATGCTGTTGTCTTGCAACCAACGCTTTTTTGAAACGTTCGCTTTATAATGAACAAATTTACCAGAACTGGTATTAAGGTTTAACAGCCCGGAATTTGTGCCTATCCAGAAATCATTTGGGCCGTTTTTTACCAGGCAGTTAACAACCAAAGAACCGGGTTGGGGAATAGGGTATTCAGCAAGCCATTGCCACTGTGAACCTTTAAACTTTCCTTTTATAATTTCATTATCCGTTATTGCAAAAACGGTGTCTTTATCCATAAACATATCCTTTACATCCGAATTGTTTATGCTGGTCTTAAGCCGTAAATTTTTTATGGCATTTTGTGGCTGTAATGTATTAATATTAAAAAGTAAAATGCCATAACCACTAATGCTAACTGCAATATAATCGGCGGATACAGGTTTTATAAAAAGTACATTCAGGCTACCGTTAAAATCAGGAAGTTTATCCAGTATGGTATAAGTCAATTGGTTGTTTTTTCTAAAAGCGATAAAATCTTTTGCACCGATCCATAAATTATTAAGCCTGTCTATGTACAATTTTTTTAGCCACAGATGGGGCAATTGGGTATTACTAAAATGACCGCTTTTTATTGGTATGTTTTCAACATCGAGGTTTAAAGGGTTGATAATATCAATTCCCTTATTAAAATCGGCTGCATAAATTTCGCCGTCGGATGCTGACGTTATATCAAAAAAGAAATTACCGGCTGTTGCTTTTTTTCTTTCTGTATTATTTTTTATTACTTCAAATGATTTGCCATTAAACCTGTAAAGCCCATCCTGGGTGGCAATCCAGATAAAGCCATACTTATCCTGCAGGGTCTTATTGATACCATAAGTATTAAGCCCTTCCTTGTGCGAAAAGGATTTAAATACCGGCTGCTGAGCGCTTACCTGAATCGACAAAATAAGCAACCAGCCAATGCTATAAAAGCAAATTTTTTGCATTATATTTATAAAGAATATAAATCTATAAAATTACTGTAATGAAATGGACAATCATCATTCAGATTAGCGGTGAAAATAACCTTATAATGGAAAGTATCTCCGTTTTTAATGAAATATGCAGTATTGGCAGTACTGGAGACGTGAATTTTGTGATCCTGATGGATGGCATGAATATAGAAGGAGAAGTTGATAAGGAATATAAATATCTTAACAATGAAGCCCTTGCATTTCCGGCAGTTTACCTGGCCAAAAAAGCAACAAATTATGAAAATGCGAAACCCGAAAAGGTTTTCAAAAAATCAGATAATCTTGCTGATAAAAAAAACCTCGCTACCATATTAGCTTTTATAAAAAATAAATACCCTGCAGAGAAGTATGGTTACATTTATAAGGGGCACGGCGGTTCAGGGTCCGGTGATGTAAGTGCTGGCAGTTTTATTTCAGCAGTGGTTAAATTAAAAAAAGAGGAGTACAAAGCGGATGGTACAGTTGACATCGCAAAAGTTGAAACAAGAATTGTTGAAAACCCTTTAAAGCCACCGGAATGGACGTTTGCAGAAACTTACTTTTTAAATGACAATGAAAAACATCCTTCATCTGTCCTGGCAATTTATTCAAAAGAAAGGGGCGAAGTATTAACTTACGCCGCTTTATGTGCAGTGCTAAAATCAGTATTTGATGAAAAGGGGCTCTCCTTTATTTTACTTGATTGCTGCTGGGGCATGATGCTTGAAAATGTATATTTATTCAGTTGCGCTACCCAATATTTTATTGCTTCTGCAGATGAATCGCCAGCCCTGGGAGTTGGTTACACAGAACTTTGTGAATTAATAACAAAACGGGCTAAAATAAAACCTGCAGAACTGGCGAGATTGATTGTTGCTGTTTACTATACTGTGCGATATAGTGATTATGATGATCCGGCAGCAACAGAAGCTACGTTCAAAAATATGGGCGTTTCATTTACCTGCGTGGATACAGAGGCGTGGACTAAAAACATTCTTCCTGTTTTTACTGAATTTTGCACAGAAATTATTAATGACATCAGTGCTTTTTCGCCTGTTTTACTGGCATCTATTAATACATGTAAAGACTACACCTATTCGAACCCGCTGGTGTACAAGGTTTTTAATATTGATTTGATATGGCTGCTGGAAAATATAATCTTTCAAATAAATAAATCTGCAAAGCCCTTTGACAAAATAAAATACCTGGTTTTTGTTTTGATCAAAGACATTAAATTATTACTCATTGATGCCTACTTGGGAAATAACTACAAAAAAACTGTTCCCGGCATTAAAGCTTTAGGTGGTAAAGGCATCACTATCACTTTTCCTAAAGTACCGTCTGATTACCAGTTTTCGCTGGTTAAGCCGGGCTCGGATATTGAATTTTATACTATAACAAACTGGAGAAAGATGCTTTTACATTTTTATGATACTATTCAACGTAAAGAAGCTAATACGATGGCTTTATTAAAAGATGTATCGGGGGTAAAAACACTTGCAAACATTCACAATGACAAGTCACCTGAAATGCAAAACTTGTCTGAAAATATCATCACCGGGTTTACCAATAGAGACCTCAATGCAGATTGGTATGAAGGTTTAAATAAATTGAATAATATTTATAAAGCAGATAAAATCCATACAAACCCCGACTATCAAAATGCAGTTAATACTCAGGAATTATCTGCTATTGCATCAAAAAATGTTTATGCAATAAACATTCAACCCCAATTGCAATTAAATCAAAAACAATAAATATTTACTTCTTTTTTCCAGGCTACCGGTTTATTAAATTACACGGTTCATGGCTATCAAAATATTGAATTAAACTTATTGCCAAACTTGTTTTAACAACAATAGGATTTATACAATTGTATTTTATTGTTTGCCCTATATTTTATCAACACTTTTTATTCCGCCTTTCTCTTTATATCTGTGCCAATATTTTCAACGGTTCATTAATTGAAAACTGAATTTTGAGCGATGTCAATTCGTCCTCAGTAATTTGATCTGCTATCACTTCAGTTCATATTTATCAACACCGGTATTCGTAATTTTTACCGGCCTGATAAAACCTTTCTCATCGAAATACATCCTTTCAATACAAGTCTCTCTCGAATTGCCATCCGTTTCAGTCAATGGCCTGCGGTGATACACAATATACCACCTGTTTTTGCCGGGAATTTTAATAATAGAATGATGGCCTGCGCCGGTTGCAATGGCTGCATCTTGTTGCAAAATTTTACCGATACGTTTAAAAGGCCCAAAAGGCGATTGGGCAATAGCATACGCCACACTGTAATCAGGGCCTGTCCAGCCACCTTCTGACCACATCAAATAATATTTACTATCCCTTACAAACATACAAGCCCCTTCTACATAACCTTTTGGCGTTATCTCTTTAAAAGTACTACCATCTTTAAATGGTAACATACCGGTAAAGCTGTTGTTTAACTGTGCAATATTGCAATGTTTCCAGCCACCATACATAATATAATATTTTCCGGATGGATCTTTAAAAACAAACTGATCAATTGGCTGGGCGCCGTTATAAAATTTATCAATAAGTGGTTTACCCAAATAGTCATTAAAAGGGCCTTCGGGATGATCGGCCACGGCCACACCAATACCCCCTTTTTCATTATTGTTTTGAATATCATTGGCTCCAAAAAATAAATAATATTTACCGGCTTTTGCTACAATAGCAGGGGCCCACAGGGCTCGTCTGGCCCACTTTATGGCAGCAGTATCCAGTATCTGGCTATGCTTTTTCCAGCTAATCAGATCCGGTGAGGAAAAGCAATCAAAAAAAACCTGCTTATCATACCCTGCAGAAGTGGTTGGATATATCCAATATTGCTTTTTAAAAATAGCACCTTCCGGGTCGGCATACCATCCGGGAAATACAGGGTTGCCACTTGTAACAGGCAATACATTTTTTTGCGCCTCCAGCGATACATTTATCAGTAACATAATAAAAGGTGCTATTGTTTTTCTGATCATATTTTTGAGGTGTTTGGTATACTAAAATGTAAAAATAATCTTTACCTGATTTTTTATTGTTTTTTAAATCAGTTGTTTTAATTTATTTATTTGCTCAAAAATTATGAAGGGTATAAAAATAAAAGCAACTAACTGCTGCTGCATCTTACTGAAACTTGTTGAAAAAATTTATACCGATTTAATATTTTTATTTAAAAAAATATGTTTTTATATTCGACGAATGAAGTATGCTGCCAAACCCCTTCGGAATTTTATCCATGATTTTAATCTTACCAACCCCGCCGGCGCCGATTGTTTTGAGGCAACTATTGATTTTATTGCCGGCGGCATAAATATTAAAATTCAAAGCGAGGTACATATAGTAACCAGTTATCCCGATAAATCAGGGATTGTTTATTTACTGAGCAGGGATATTGGCATGGATGATTTGCCTACCATGTTTGAAGCTGGTAAAGAATCATTTGAGTATATCCCCAATAAAAATTTAAGGATCGAAGGCATTCACCATAAAGCCGGTAATTATGTTGTATTTATAAGTCCTGAAAATACGGTGGTTACTTATTGATTGTGCTTAAAGGCTGGAGACCTTTTCTATTTTACCAATAAAAAAACACTCAACTTAACCAGCAATAATGGCTGTTGCCCAACCTGTAGCATTGGTAAAAAATTGCCACATCAACAACAAAACAGTTAATCACTTCGTTTAAAATCACGATAAAGTAACAAGGTTTAATTTTTGTATAACCCTGCCAGTTTTAACCCTTAATTATGGTTGAACAAATATTTACAGATGAATTTGATTGCCCTTACTTTTGTAAAAAATAAATGATATGCAAATAGTATTGATACTACATAATCTGCTGCGCTGGGCAGTATTATTGTTTGGTTTATGGACTTTATTGAACAGTCTGACAGGCTATTTTGGTAAAAGAAACTATACCACAAATGATAACCGCAGCAACCTGTTCTTTATGATCAGTTGCGACATCCAGCTTTTGTTAGGATTGATATTGTATGTCAGCAATGGTTGGTTTGACAGGTTAAAACACCTGGGGGAAAATATGAAAGACCCCTACTCCCGCTTTTTTACCATGGAGCATTTAACCATGATGTTATTAGCATGGATACTGGTGCACATTGGAAGGGCATCTGTAAAAAGAGCCACCACCGATGCTGCGAAACATAAGAAGATGCTGATCTTTTTTGGGTTGGCAATTGTATTAATTCTTGCATCAATTCCATGGCCATTTAGAGAAGCCATTGCAAGGCCGTGGTTTAGAATAAATTGATAATTGATAATTGGTTAATAGATATGTTGATTAGTGCAATTATAGGAGAGCTATTACAGAATGAATGATTATCGATTATGAGATCAGTCATTTAAGATCATTTAAATAACAAAAGTTTACCCTTCCAGCAGGTAATAACGAATTGAAAAAATTATCAATTATCCAATTATCAATTAAAAAATTATCCATTAACAAAATACTCCATGGCGAAAATTGCTAAAACGAAACTTCCTGTAATACTCATCACCAACGACGATGGCATAACATCCCCCGGTATACGGAATTTGGTGGAGGCGGTAAAAGGCCTTGGTAAAATAGTAGTGGTGGCACCCGATAAACCTCAAAGCGGTATGGGGCACGCTATCACCATCGGCCATCCTTTAAGGATGAATAAAGTAGATATGTTTGAAGGTGTAGAATCCTGGCAAACAAGTGGCACACCTGTAGATTGCGTAAAATTGGCGGTAGATAAAATATTGCATGGCAAACCCGATCTTTGTCTTAGCGGTATCAACCATGGCGCCAATCATTCTATCAATGTTATTTACAGTGGTACCATGAGTGCTGCCATGGAAGCGTCCATAGAAAGTATCCCCAGCATTGGCTTTTCATTATTGAGTTATAATTATGAAGCTGATTTTACAGCTGCAAGACATTACGTTAGAGAAATTGTAAGTTCTTTATTAAAGAAAAAAATGGACAAACATCTTTTGCTGAATGTCAATATACCCGACATTCCGCTGGAGTTGATAAAAGGCGTAAAACTATGCCGCCAGGCGTATGCCAAATACGAAGAAGATTTTAAACAACGCAAAGATCCGCATGGCAAAAATTATTACTGGCTTACCGGTGCATTTGTAAATTTTGATAAAGGAAAAGATACCGATGTTTGGGCGCTTGAAAATAATTACATCAGTGTGGTACCTGTTCAGTTCGACTTAACCAATTATCCGCTGAAAGCACAATTAGAAAAAACCTGGAAAATAAAATGATATTTAAAAAAGATAATTTTGGGCTCGGCACATTGCTTGGCCTTGTTGGTCCGATAGTTGGTTTTACTATTTTTAAACTGGTTAAATACCGGATGTTTTCGTTAAAGGAAATGTACCAGTGGATGACTTTTAACCATAACCTTATTACAGCCTGGATCAGTGTTTCGCTCTTTGCCAATGCATTGCTGTTTACTTTATACGTAAATGCAAGGATCGATAAGACAGCCAAGGGCATTTTCCTGGTAACAGTCATCTATGCCATTGCTGCACTGCTCATTAAATTTTTTGGCTAATAATTTATTTTATATGCAAGCCCAGCCGTGGTTTAAAGATTGGTTCAACTCACCTTATTATCACCAGCTCTACTTCAACCGGGATGAACAGGAGGCGGCAAAATTTATTGATAAACTAATTGATCATTTACAACCAGCTGCCGGTGCTTTGATGCTGGATGTGGCCTGTGGCAAGGGAAGGCACGCTGTGCACCTGGCAGAAAAAGGCTTTGATGTCACCGGTATCGACCTGAGTGAAGACAGTATAAAAGAAGCGCTTTTACATCAAACAGAAAAGCTGCATTTTTATATGCACGATATGCGGCTTCCTTTTTATATAAATTACTATGACTTCGCTTTTAATTTTTTTACCAGCTTCGGCTATTTTAACACAAGGCGGGAGCATGACAATTCTATACGCACTATTGCACAATCTATAAAACAGGGCGGCTGCTTTGTGATGGATTATTTAAATGTGCATTATGCAGAAGACCACCTGGTACACCAGTTTGATAAAGAGATAGACGGGGTAAATTATTATATTACCAAATGGTTTGACGAGACCCATTTTTATAAAAAAATTACCGTAGAGGACGAAGCCCTGGAAGAGCCGCTAATTTACCAGGAAAAAGTAGCTAAATTTTCTTTAGGCGATTTTACAGAAATGTTTGCCTACCAGCGTTTGCAAATACAGGAAGTGTTTGGCGATTATAATTTTGGTAAATACGATGTAAGAAAATCACCCAGGCTGATAATGATTGCCCGAAAAATTTAATTGCTCCACGCACACCTGCGTTTCAATAAAATTGCCATAAAAATATAAAGTACAAGAGTGCGATCCGCCGCGGCGGACAGGCTACCAATGAATTATTCCCTTTACGAAAATTCCCTTGAGGAGATGTTGGCTATCTCCCATGATTATTCACCAGCATCCACCTTGCGGTTTCATAAATGGCAGATGTCAATTGCGACAGGTGCCGCTTAACAGAATCGGTTTGTTGCAAAGTAAGCGCAGGAGAATCATTGCGTAAAGGCACCAATTCTTCTTTGTTGATCCATAAATTTTTGGTGTAAAAAAAATCATCATTTATGATACCGATCTTTCCTTCATCGTGGTGTATGATAAAGGCCGCATTTTCTTTGCCGGTTGATTGTAAAAGATCCCTGCCCAGGGTTTTGTTGGTGTAAGGCTGGTGTATCATACCTGCCAAAGTAGGCAGCACATCTATTTGAGAAGCGGTAGTACCAATTTTTGCAGGCGATAATAAAGCAGGCGCATAAAATAACAAAGGGATATGCTCGTCATTTAAACGCTGGTCTGTCCAAGCCCTGGGATACATTGCTGCTGCATTGCCTTCTACACCATGATCGCCCATAAAAATAAAAATGGTATTGTCAAAATAGGCCGACTGTTTAGCAGTTTCTATAAATTTTTTATAGCAATAATCAGTATAGCAAAATGCATTGAATTCGGCCAGCGATTCAAAGCCATATTTTTGTAATTCCTCATCACTTACCGTGCGCCTGTCAAAATCCTTATCTTCTTCAGGAATGGAAAAAGGGCGGTGGTTATCGGAGGTTTGTATAATGGTAAAAAAAGGTTTTTTTTGTCGCTTCATTACTTTATCCGCTTCTAAAAATAAATTTTTATCGCTGATGCCCCATACATTTAATTTAGGGGAAGTAAATTTTCCTTCCTCATATATATTCACCTCATTAATAGTTGACACCAGGCCACGGAAATTATTGAAATCGCTGCTGCCGCCTAAAAAATAAAATTTATCATAGCCCTCAAAATTATTGATGATGCTGTATTGGTTTAATGACTGTTCATTACGGCTGCTGAATTTAGACAACTGCACATCGGGTATCCCTGTCAGTGTTGCAAATACACCTCTTGCGGTACCAAAGGAAGGCGAAAAACAACGGTCAAAAAATATTCCCTGCTGTGTGAGGCCATTAAAGAAAGGTGTGCTGTTTAAAGGGTTGCCACTCATGCTGCTTTTGTACATGCTAAAACTTTCGCAGATAACCAGCACAATATTAGGCTGGCTCTCCAAAGATTTGCTGCCCGGATTAATGATGCGTTCGTACCCATAAGCCGGTGCTCCGGTTTCGCCCAATTGCAAAAAATCGCTTATGACCGGGTAGTATTTTTTTGCCTTCGCTTCATCAGCCACGGGTTTGCGAAACCGAAGTGTAGTAAAAAAATTTTGTAATGGATTAAGAGCGAGGTAACTTTTAAAATTATCATTTAATGCAAAAGCATCTTTCCAGCGTAATGGGTTAAGGGTTAAAAAACCAAATACAAACCAGCCCAGTAAAATAATGGCAGCGGTATGCCAGCGCCGGTTATAACTAAATTTATGGATGTTGATATTCCGCTCTTCAACGCTTACATGCGTTTTAGAAAACATCCATGCCATCATGGCTACGGCCCCTGATAATCCGGCAAATATCCAAATCACCGGATAGCTTTGCCATAACATTTCAAAAGATATTTTTGCATCTTCAGCAAAGTTTAAGGCACTGGCATTTAGCCTGGTATTAACGTAGGCAAAATGGCCAAAATCGGCACCAAAAAAAAATAATAACAGCAAGGTTATAACAGCCAGGTAAATAGCCCAGCCTTTTTTACTTCGCTCAGAATAAAAAGGGGAGAATATGGGGAACAGGGAAACACAGGCAATGGGCAATAACACAATGGCTATCCACCTCAGATCATATTGAAGGCCCAGCCAGAAAGAAGGGAACAGCTCGATAGCCTTTGTAGCAGCGGGTTTAAAACAAATTAACGTTATTACCCGAAACCCCGTAAATATAAACAGGTAGATCAAAAATAAATTGCTGATCCATTGAATTGTTTTGGGGAATCTCCACCTTCTGAGCATAATTTTATTGTTTATTAACATGGGCAGCGCCTAAAAATACAGCCGACTACGGGGATAAAATTAAATGCTCTTTCCCCTTATCTTTTTCTTTTATTATTAAACAACAAATACCTCGCTGTTTCGTAATACGCATCCGTTAAATGGCTCAACTTATTTTTAATACTATCTGTTTTTTGAGACGGAAGTATTGCATCGTTATTAATTACAGAAACAAGACTTGCCTTCTTGGTTTTTAGATTCTTTAAAAAATAATACTGGCTGTCTACCAGGCCAATATTTTTAGTTTCATGATCTATTATAAAAGCATATTTTTCTATAGTGGAGGTGGTATCAAATAAATTTCTACCCATAGAATTATTATGGTAAGTAACTTTAAGTAACGATGCAACAGAAGGCATTATATCAATCTGTGAACATGCAGCATGCACTAATTTAGGCTGCACCAGGGCGGGTGCATAAAACAGCAGTGGCACATGTTCACTGCTAAGCCGCTGTTCTGTCCAGCTTGCAGGATAGGTTGCTTTTGCATCACCCGCAATACCATGATCACCCACAAAAATAAAAACAGTATTGGCAAAATATTTTTCTTTTTTTGCGGCTTCAAAAAATTGCTGGTAACAAAAATCGGTGTACCTGAATGCATTCAACTGGTCAATATTTTCAAATCCATATTTATGAATGCTATCTTCAGGATAAGTAACTTTTTTAAATAAGCCCAGGTCTTCTTCAGGTATTGTGTAGGGGCGGTGATTGTCGGCCGTTTGTATAATGGCAAAAAAAGGTTGTTGTTCTTTTGCCAGCAAATTGTTGGCTTCTAAAAATAAATTCTTGTCATCAATACCCCAAACATTTAATTTTTTTGCTTTAAAATTTTCCTGGCTGTACAGATGCAGACTGTCGATATTATTTAACAACAAGCCTTTTATATTTGCCCAGGTGGGGTCGCCTCCCAAAAAATAAAATTTATCATACCCTTTAAAATCGTTCATGATCAACTGCTGATTGACCACTTCCGGATTACGGCTGGCCGACCTGTTGTTATCGCCCAATACATCCGGCAAACTGGTTAAAGTGGCCCACACACCACGGGCCGTTGGATAAGAAGGAGTAAAACACCTGTCGAAAAAAACACCTTTTTTACACAGCTCATTAAAATAAGGAGTGGTATTAAGCGGGTTACCGCTCATGCTGCTCCTGTACATGCTGAAACTCTCGCAAATTACTACAACCACATTGGGATGATTAGCCCCAGCATTTGCAAAAGAATAATTTCTTTCATAATAAAGATGAACACTATCCGGTTGCTGCACTTCCAAATAACCGGCCATCAATGAATAGGCATTTCTTACTTTTTTTATATCCGGCCTGGTATCTTTAAAATTGAGGGTACTAAAAAAACTTTGAAAAGGGTTTAAAGAAAGGTTGGCTTTAAAATTATCGGTAAGTGAAAAAGCATCGCTCCAGCGCAGGTTAAATTGCCCAATTTTGCCAAACACCCCAAGTGCAAATAATAAAAAAATAATGATGTAGGATATTGAAAATTTTCTTTTAGAAATTGCTTGTTCCTGTTGGTATTTAACCAGCACCTTGTTAAATATATAACCAGCCATGCTACTGATGATTATTACACCCAGCAACACTTTAAACACAGGATAAGATTCCATAGCCATGTTTAGCGAAATACCTGCATCACTAAAATAGTTAAGTATTGATGCATTCAACCGCTGCTGCAGATAATCAAAATAAAAGTAGTCAACAGTATAAAAAAGAATGGTTAGTATAAATACCAGCAGTAATAATGCACTCCATATTTTTTGGGCCGTTTTATTCCGCAGCGGATTTAAAAAGGGAAGGCTGCAAAGTAAAAGCATTGCCACACCTAATATGCACACAAATTTTATATCAAACCTAAAACCCATTAAAAATGCAGAACCTGAAAATGGTTTGCCGGACGGGTTGTACCGGAAATAAAAGAGAAAACGAAAAACAGTCATTATAACTAAAAAAATCAATTGTACAGAAAGTATCCAACGCAGCAAGGCTGGTATCCGCTTTAAAAACATCATGCTAATAATTTATACGACTTGCAAAAATAGATTAATTATTTTTGGCTAAATCTTTTTAACAAAATGCAGTCATTATTACAATGGGACCGGGCATGGTTAAAGCACATCAACTCGGAATGGCACAACCGCTTCCTGGACGGTTTGTTACCTGCACTTAGAAACCAGGATACCTGGCTGCCGTTGTATCTTTTTTTATTGCTGTTCATTGCTGTCAATTATAAAAATACCAGGTGGTGGTGGATTGCATTTGCCATCGCAACTGTTATCGCAACCAACTTTATCAGCAGTGGTTTAATTAAACAAAACATCATTCGCCTGCGGCCCTGCAACGACCCGGCCATTGCAGGCTGGGTAAGGACCTTTAAAGGAATTTATTTGCCACAAAGCAGCAGTTTTGTTTCAGCACATGCAGCCAATCATTTTGGTATGGCAACATTTTTTTACCTCACTTTAAAAAAGGAATTTAAAACATGGCCGTTGCTGTTTTTTGTTTGGGCTTTTGGTATCAGTTATGCTCAAATGTATGTAGGGGTTCATTATCCAACAGATATTTTAGGTGGCATAATAATTGGATTATTCATTGGTTATATTATCGGGCAACGTTTTAATAAACAATATGGTTTATTATAATAGCCTTATAAAGGGTGAAACGGTATCAAAAAAAGGGGGTTATTCAGGAGCACTTATATGGCTCTTTAGCATTAATAACAGGTTTAATATAGATTATAGATATTTGCAACATCTATCGTTGCATAAAAGGGCGGTTTTAGTTAAAAAAATATGACAGAAGTATTAATATTATTGGCACTAATTACAATAAACGGACTATTTGTAATGAGTGAAATTGCGCTTGTAAGCGCCCGTAAAGGACGGTTGGAAAGCTTGGGAAATAAAGGCGATCTTAAAGCAAAAGCTGCCTTGCATTTAGCAGAAAACCCCGATAAATTTTTATCTACCGCACAAATTTTCATTACATTGATAACCTTATTAACCGGTGTATATTCAGGTGAAAAATTTGGTGTTTACTTAAAGCCATTTGTAGAAAGGTTCGACCTTTTAAAACCTTATGCTTCCAGTATTTCTGCCGGGCTAATATTGATCCTGGTCACCTTTTTAACTATCATTATAGGCGAACTGGTACCCAAAAGGATAGGCCTTGTAAGAGCTGAAAAAATTGCACGTTTAGTAGCTGGTCCCATGAATTTTTTATCATCGGCAGCTTATCCCATTGTATGGTTGTTAAATAATATTACCAACCTTATTTTTAAACTATTCAATATAAAACCTTCTAACGATAATGCGATTACTGAAGACGAAATTAAAGCGATGATCAGTGAAGGAAGTGAGCATGGCACTATTGAAACAGAAGAAAAAGAAATTATTGAAAGGGTGTTTCATTTGGGGGACCGTAACATTACATCTCTGATGACGCACCGAACTGAAATTGCCTGGTTCGATATAGAAGATACCGTACAAACGGTTACTGAAAAATTTGACCAGATCACCTACTCTACTTACCCGGTTTGTGAAAAAACTGTGGATGATATTAAAGGCCTTATTTACATTAAAGACCTGCTGAAAGCCGCACCTTCAACCCCTTTAAAAGATTTAATAAAACCAGCCTTGTTTGTGCCGGAAAACAACAGCCCTTACCAATTGCTGGAAAAAATTAAACAAACAAAAATTCATAGCTGTTTTATTGTAAACGAATATGGCACCCTGGAAGGAATGATTACGCTGAACGACATACTGGAAGCTATTGTTGGTGATGTGCCCCAAAGCGGCCAGGAGGAATATGAAATTACCGAACGGCAAGATGGAAGTTATTTGGTAGATGCACAAATAACTTTTTATGATTTTCTTAGCCATTTTGAGAAAACAGAATGGATGAATGAAGGCGAGCATGAATTTGATACTCTGGCAGGTTTTGTACTGCACGAACTGGAACGTATTCCTAAAACCGGCGATACCTTTGACTGGCGTGGGTTTGAATTTGAGATCATTGACATGGACGGGCAACGCATTGATAAGTTGCTGGTGAAGATATCGGAAGAGTTGAAGGATAATATGGAAGAGTAGCCCGGTCCCCTAAAGGAGGGTAACTTGAATACATTACTAAAGATGAATAATATTCTTAATCAGGTTTCACCGGCCTGTCTTAAACATGTCCTTACTCCCTTTTAGGGGATGGGAGCAAACAAAAAACTTGCTATCTCTTCAGGGTTATTTAACCTGCTGCTTTTTCTTTCTCCCTTAACCATTACATGAATGATCTGCATTTGCTGTGGCCTTGATTCGTAGAGGATATTATCCGTTACCGTTAATTTTTTTACAGAGGCAATATTATTTGCCTGCAAATAACTGGTCACCCCTTCTTCCTGTTGCTCAAACCCTAAAAATTGCAGGGCAACATTTTTATCATCCACCTTTAACTGCAAATGTTTTTGAATATAATTATTTACCAAAATAGCCATGGTTTTTTTATAGGCTGGGTCAAGCAAATCAATCTTCACTTTATTTTGCTGCCGCAGTGTCTGTTCAAAATCATCGGTAAAAATTTTACAACTTATTTCCAGTGTTTTATTGGAAGCATTATGATTTACCTCTGTAACACTTACAAAAATTGGATGACCATTATTTCCGAAACCGGTCAATGAAAAAACAATTAACCATTTATAAAGGATAGATACCATTTAAACAAAGAATTAGCTGATTAGAATTCGATTAAAGATATTTGATTACCAAAATTAACCACAAACTTCTCACTAATAATAAAATGAACGATGTTGTTTTTTATTTTGAAACCGGCTGGCACCATATTATAAGTTGGAAGGCATTAGATCATATTCTATTTATTATTGCATTAGCTGCCATTTACCTCGCACAAAACTGGAAACAGGTACTTGTTTTGATAACAGCCTTTACGATTGGCCATTCGCTTACTTTGGCACTTTCCGTGTACGATGTAATAAGGTTTAGCGAAAAATGGGTAGAATTTTTAATACCCTGCACCATTATTGCTACAGCTATATTTAATTTCTTTGTAAAAGGGTTTCAACCAGGATCACTAAGGGTAAATTATTTTTTAGCCTTGTTTTTTGGATTGATACATGGAATGGGTTTTGCCAATACCATTCGTTTTATGCTGGCAAAAAACCAGCAGATTGCGCTGCCATTAACAGGCTTTAATATAGGGCTTGAGGCTGGACAGATTGTTGTAGTATCTTTTATTTTATTGATCAGTTACCTGCTGGTAAATAAATTAAAGCTTAACAGGAAATGGTGGGTTTGGTCATTATCA
>JANYFT010000201.1 GCA_025359625.1 Ferruginibacter sp. | reverse complement strand
TTCGTTTCCATTGTGGTTGAAGATAAAGGTATTGCTCCGCCGCATTGATGAGGTTTTCTATTTTTTTCTTACCTACTTTTTCCTCCGGCTGTCCAAATTTTTTTGTTCTCCTGGTTTTTATTTCTATAAAATGTAACGTATTCATTTTGGTAGCAATAATATCCACTTCCCAATGGCTGTAACGCCAGTTTTTTTCCAACACCTGGTAGCCTGCATCCAGTAACCAGTTTGCACCCAGCTTTTCACCTTCAGCACCCGTATGGTTGTGTTTTGCCATTATCAAATATAAATTAAGTACAGCAGGTTAAAAGCTTTTTCAAAACATTGCCTTGCTGAATTTATTGCCTATTTTTGCGGTTGTTAAATTATTAAAATGAAAAATAATAAATCAATTGTAGTAAGTTTTGTACTGCTTGTGTTAATGGCTTCTTTGTACAGGATACTCCCCGGCAGGCCGTGGGGTTTTACCCCACAAATAGCTATGGCCCTGTTTGCCGGCAGTATTGTGAAAGATAAAAAGTATGCCTTTTTGTTACCACTGTTTTCCATGCTGGTATCAGATATCCTTTACCAGGTATTGTTTCAATTCAACCTTTCACCGATACCAGGCTTTTATAGTGGGCAAGTGATAAATTATTTATTGTTTGTGGCATTAACCGTTGTTGGTTTTGCAATAAAGAAAACAAATCCGGTACATATCATCGTTGGTTCTGTAGCAAGCGCAACTCTTTATTTTCTCCTGAGTAATTTTGCCGTTTGGATCGGTAGGGGCTTAAATATTGCTAACCTGCCTTATCCCAAAACAATGGCTGGCTTACTAAATTGCTATTCAGAAGGTATTCCTTTTTACCGCGTTAGCTTATACGCCACTTTAATTTTTAGTGGTATTTTATTTGGCGGCTATTTTCTTATCAATAAATATTTTATTCAAAAGCGGGTTGTATTGGCACAGGTATAAATTATACACATAAAAAAGAAAATGCCACTTCGTTTTGTAGTGGCATTTTTGTATAAAAAATATCTGGTAAAAATTATTGTCCGGGCTAAGAAGCAATGTGGGACTGCATTGGCGTCGCACACTTGTACTTTAATTTTTCAATTTGGCTTTGCATTCAAGTTGATATTTCCTGTACATTTTATACCTTATGTCTGTATAAGGCTCCGATTATTATTTAACTCTATACTTCCTTTTCATACCACTCATCCACCAACAAATTTTTTCCATCTGCGGCACTTGTTGCCAATTCATCACAACGGTTGTTGAGGGGATTATTGGCGTGGCCTTTAACCCAAACAAAATTGATGGTAAAACTTTTGGCGAGTTCATGATAATGTTTCCAGAGATCTTTGTTTTTTTTACCTCCTTTAAAATCTGTTTTTATCCAGGTTTTTAACCATCCTTTTTCAACAGCGTTAACCACATATTGGCTATCGGAAAAAACAGTTACGGGCAATTCATTTTTTTTAATGGCTTCCAATCCCGCTATCACTGCCAGTAGTTCCATTCGGTTGTTGGTTGTGCGGCGATAACCCTGTGATAATTCTTTGCGGTGGCTGCCAAATAGTAAGATGGCACCATAACCTCCGGGCCCGGGATTGCCTCTTGATGAACCATCTGTATAGAGTTGTATTTTATCTTGCATGGGAGGTATTTGTTATTGAACTAAGCCATTAATAAATTCGAAAATAGGAAAATTAAAATGAAAGGGAATTATACAATGTGTTTATTTAGGCGAGTGTATTTAACCCTTGCCAGGTTATCCTGTAGTAACAGACCAAAGCTGTTACTACTTCCCCGTGTTGCACCAGGGGTTATTGATATTTAGTCTTTCAGGCTTTTTATTACAGTTAAGATCTACCACAATTAATGCAATATTTAATTCTCCTGCTTCTTTTATCTCCAAAGCCCGAAGGGCTTTAATGTGAATAACCACAGGTGTAACCAGTGGGGAAAAAATTATTATTTTTTGCTGATGCTGGTGTAGCTTACTTCATCAATGCCAATGCCGGAGCCTCTTCCGGCACTGCCCCCATCTTTAATAAAATACCTGAACGCAAATCTTCCATTGGTGGGTTTTGCAAGGCCGGTTATTTTGCCTTCAAACCTTGTCCATTCAGTGGGGTACCCTTGTGCAATTGTTATAGCGGTACTGGCTGGCCCGCCATCAATAGGGTAGGAGCCCGGAGTGTTATGCCATTCGTAATAAGTTGGATTGATGTCAATAACCGGATCTGTTACGCCGGTAAAACTACCAGTGCTTTCACCTTCACCAACTGATTCAGCGCTATCGTTTTTTGTATTAACAAACAACTGTAACCTGTTGGCAAAATCTGTACTGTCATTGGCATCATCATTAACATAGCCGGGCCATTTTAATGCCCTTGTATAAAAAACAATTTTGTCGCCATTTTGCATCAACAATAAAGGCGATACCAGCCATTGGCTGATAATACCCTTGCCAGCTGAGGTTGATAAATGATCTGTGCCAATAAAACCAGCATTGCTTCCGTTGTTTTGATAGGCAGTAAAAAATGCCGGGGTACCGCCCCCATCCTGCCATACAGAAGGCCCCAATGGAACACTTTTATTAAAAAAACGCCAGCCCCTGGATAGGGCAGCAGCTGTAGTATCAAAGGTTTCAGTAAAAGAAGAATGATCTTCTATTGGCGGGGCAATAGTTAAATAGGTATCATCCTTGCAGGAAGACAATAATAAAATACCGATGGTAGTAAGATATAATAATGCCGGAAGAATAGGTTTGTTCATCATTGTTTGTGCTGGTTAATCGGGCAGTTATGTAACCGTTATGAAATTAATATTTTTTATACACCCATCTGCAAAATAAATTTGTATACAATGTCGCTTAGTAAGACTACACCTGCAAAACACCTGTTTTAAATTCATCAATGTGCTTGTTATGATTGGCAGCAGCAATACCTTCTGCAATCACCATCCGGGTTTCGGCAGGATCAATAATTGCGTCTACCCATAACCGTGCTGCTGCATAATAGGGTGTTGTCTGTTGTTGGTAACGTTTTGTTATTTCACTTAGTATTTCTTCTTCGTCTTTTGGTAAAATTGTTTTGCCTTTTGCTTTTAAAGATGCTACCTGAATTTGCAATAATGTTTTGGCGGCCTGCTCGCCACCCATCACGGCGATTTTTGCAGTAGGCCAGGCATAAATAAAACGGGGGTCGTAAGCCTTGCCGCACATGGCATAATTACCGGCGCCATAACTATTGCCCACAACAATGGTAATTTTTGGCACCACTGAATTAGCCACCGCATTTACCATTTTAGCGCCGTCCTTAATAATTCCCGAATGTTCGCTGCGGCTGCCCACCATAAAACCGGTAACATCCTGTAAAAAAACCAGGGGTATTTTTTTTTGATTACAGTTCATCATAAACCGGGCTGCTTTATCTGCACTGTCGTTATAGATTACGCCACCTAATTGCATTTCGCCTTTTTTGTTTTTTACAATCAGCCGCTGGTTGGCAACAATGCCAACAGCCCAGCCTTCAATACGGGCATAACCGCATACGATCGTTTTGCCATAGTCTTCTTTAAACTGGTCGAAACTATCTTCATCAGTAATACATTCAATAAGCTGTACCATATCGTAAGGCTTTGTGTTGCCTTCGCTAAGGATACCATAAATGGCTGCTGCTTCTTTTTTAGGGGCTATGGTTGCTATCCTGTCGAAGCCTGCATTATCCGCCTTACCCAGTTTGCTGATTATTTTTTTTATATAGTCAAGGCATTCCTGCTCTGTTTTAAATTTATAATCTGCTATACCACTTATTTCTGTGTGGGTAACAGCACCGCCCAGGGTTTCATTATCCACTTCTTCACCAATGGCAGCTTTTACCAGGTAGGGACCCGCTAAAAAGATAGAACCATTGCCTTCCACCATTAATGTTTCGTCGCTCATAATGGGCAGGTAGGCACCGCCTGCTACACAGGCACCCATTACCGCTGCTATTTGTGTGATGCCCATGGCGCTCATTTTGGCATTGTTGCGAAAGACACGTCCAAAGTGTTCTTTGTCTGCAAAAATTTCTTCCTGCATGGGTAAATAAACACCGGCACTATCTACCAGGTATATGATGGGTAACTTATTTTCCATCGCTATTTCCTGCATGCGTAAATTCTTTTTTCCGGTAATGGGGAACCAGGCACCGGCTTTTACCGTTTGATCGTTGGCTACAATAATACATTGCCTGCCGCTAACATAACCTATGCCACTTACTGTGCCACCTGCCGGACAACCACCCTGGTCGGCATACATTTCGTAACCGGCAAAGGCGCCTATTTCTATAAAACGTTTACCCTCGTCACTGAGATAATCAATTCTTTCCCTTGCCGTAAGCTTGTTTCGTTCATGTTGTTTTTTAATGGCATTTTTGCCGCCTCCTTCGTAGATATCTTCTAACCGTTGCCTTACCTGGCTGCAGGCTAATTTCAGGGCGTCTTCGTTTTTGTTGAATGCTAAATCCATAGTGATTTGTTTTGCCATAGCGGCAGCGGACACTAAGGTATTGAAATGTTTTTTGTTTTTTGTTTACTGTTTTTTGTTTATAGTTTAGTGTTTGCAGTCGGGTTATTTACACCAGGTAAAACTCCGTATCCTTAGTGAGATTTGTATCATGCCAAGTTGTGCTGTTACCGGAGTTTCTGGTATTCCAGCACAGTTGGTAACTTTACTTCGTGCGGAACCGCTTACTATATTGTTTACATAGTATGTTTTAATATCCTTATTTTACAATATGAATATTTCATTATTTGAAAGATTGTATGCCGATGGAGTAATAGCTGAATCATCGCTGCAGAAAATTAAATCAGCACCGGGTAAGCAACTATTTTCATTGTATTGGGAAATTAAAACCATTCTATACCTTGGGGTGCTGCTGTTGAGTGGCGGCATTGGCATATTGATCTATAAAAATATTGATAGCATTGGCCACCAGGCAATTTTATTATTTATTGCTTTGATAAGTGCCGGCAGTTTTTTTTATTGTTTCAAAACAAAGCTGCCTTTTTCTTTACAAAAAGTAGCATCGCCCAATTTATTTTTTGATTATATTTTATTGCTGGGCTGCTTAACCTTTATCAGCTTTGTTGGGTATGTTCAATTTCAATACCATGTATTTGGTAACCGGTTTGGATTGGCCACGTTTATCCCCATGATGATATTGTTTTTTACGGCTTATTATTTTGACCAGGTGGCTATTTTAAGTTTGGCTATTACCAACCTGGGTGCATGGACGGGCATTGCAGTAACTCCAACAAAAATTTTGCTTGCCAATGATTTTAACAACAACACCTTTATAATAATGGGGTTGTTGTTGGGAACTATATTAATAGCCCTCGGTGTGCTGACAAATAATAAAAAATTAAAAGCACATTTTGAATTTACCTACACCAATTTCGGGTTGCACCTACTTTTCATATCCTGCCTTGCGGCAATGTTTCAATTTGAAAACTTGTATCTTTTATGGTTTCTGTTATTAATAGCCATCAGCTATTTTTTTTATCAAAAGGCAATAAAAGAAAAATCATTTTATTTTTTGCTGATACTTAGCTTGTACCTGTATATCGGTTCAAGTTATGTTGTAATCCGCTTGCTGTTTGATGTGGCTAAATTAGATATTGGCGGCGTTTACCTGGCGTTTATATATTTTATTGCGTCCGCAATTGGTATCATTCTGTTCCTAATAAAGATGAATAAAAAAATAAAAAGTGTATGATAGCCTATAACAATCAGTGGTTAGATAATGTAGTAATTCAGGAAGAATTGCTGGATGCCTGCAATAAAAATTTTATTAGTAAAGAAGAAAAGGAAACGACGGAAAAACTGTATGCAGATGGTTTTTACACACCCAATATTTTTATAAGGATCGGGTTGTTTATTTTAACGGTTGTTATTGTAAGTTTTTCGATGGGGCTTGTTTCTTTAGTGCTTTTAAGCAGCGCTAAGAATGACACCATTTTTGCTTCATTATTAATTTTATTTGGGAGTATTGCCTATGGTGTACTGGAATTAATGGTTCAGCATAAACATCATTACAAATCTGGTGTTGATGATGCTTTATTATGGATGTCGGGCATCTGTATCGTTAGTGGGTTAAATGTTGTAGCTACTATTTCTATTACTGCAAATTCGATCATTATTTTTGTTATCGTTTTATACTTTTTATTACGTTTTGCCAATGCGCTGATGGGAGTGCTTGTTACGCTTTCGTTATTGGCCATAGCATTTTTAAGCTACAGTAAATGCGGCGATATTGCAAAAGCGACGACACCTTTTTTACTGATGTTGCTGGCCGCCGGTATTTATTTTTTCGCTAATAATTTATCCCGTAAAATATCCCTGAGGCATTATAAAAACGGGCTTATCCTCATACAGATTGTTTCGTTAATTGCTGTGTACACAGTGGTAAATTATTTTGTGGTAAGAGAAGCAAGTATCGCAATGTTTAACCTTGATCTGAAAGAAGGAGAGGGGATTCCGTTGGGCGGTTTATTTTGGTTCTTTACTTTTTTTATTCCCGTTGTATATATTGCCAGAGGTATTCAAAAAAAGGAAGTAGTGTTGTTAAGGGTGGGGCTTTTATTGGTAGCTGCTATAGTTTTTACTGTTCGTTACTACCATACGATGTTGCCTTTGGAAATTGCTATGACTGCAGGCGGATTAATATTGACAGCCGTTGCCTATGCATTGATACAATTTCTTAAACAACCACAATATGGGTTTACCTATGAAGCACTTGCTGATAAGCACCTGTCAGATAAAATAAATATTGAAGCCCTTGTTATTGCGGAAACATTTGCTGCTTCACAACCTGGTGATAACAGCAATGGCTTTGGTGGTGGCAGTTTTGGCGGTGGTGGTGCAAGTAGTGATTTTTAAGATTTCCTGATAAGATCCATTGCTTTTACGCAAATTTTTTTTCATGAATTAAAGTAGAATATTTCAAAAAATAACGTAGAAAATTTAGTGCATAAAAAATATGCAACCCCTTTTATATTGTCGGCAAATACTGGCCACGATCTGCTGCTATTTGGAGATAAAATAATGGTTGTTACCAATCTGCTCTGTAATAAAAGTACCAAAAAGGTATGCGGTAAAAGAGGGCGATGCAACTATGACGACATGAAAGAAAATGCCCGGTCAAAAAAATTATACCCTCACATAAATGTTCTTTTTATCCATAAAATAACCAACCAGCCAGCAAACCAACATTACGCTTACAGCAAAAAGAAAAGAGCCAAAGTAAGCGCCGGCGTGCACGTAAACGGTTTGGTACAACCATTTGTAAACAGATAGTTTTGGTCGCACAGAAAAAACATACAGCAGTGTTGCGCCTAATTCTGACAACAGGTAAATGAACAGCGGGTTGCGGCCAAATACTTCAAAAAAGTAAGTCCATTTTGTTTTGTGCAAAAAGTCGATGATGTAAATTATAGCTGCAATGATAATGCAATCAAGCCCGACTGTGAGGAATACAAATGAGCCTGTCCATAATTTTTTATTAACCGGCAAAAAATGATTCCAGCTCCATGCAATAAACATCAACCCTGCGCCTGCAAGTAATAGTTTTGTTAAGGTCTCATAAGTTTTGCCATGTTTTTGTATAAAACTTCCCACCACAAATCCCCCCACAACATTGCCTACTGCCGGTAAGGTTCCCAGCAATCCTTCCGGATCAAAAGCAATGCCTTCACCATGGTATAAATGAGCATCGCCCAGCAAATATTTATCTAATAGAATCCCTGCATTTCCTTCCATGCTAAAAGGATCTGCCTGGCCATATAACAGCAGGATGATCCAATACAACAACATTAATGCAATGCTAATAATGATGGTTAGTTTTGGCTTGGCAAAATATAACAGCAGTGCACCTATACCATAGCATAAGGCAATGCGCTGTAGTACGCCAAAAACACGTGTATCTCTAAAAGGAGCAAATACCATTTCTCCAGCTACCTGTTTCACAAAAGGAAACCAGTACATTAAATAACCCAGTAAAAAAATAATAAAGGTGCGTTTCAATATTTTCCATACAACTATGCTTGTTGGTAAATTATTCCACCGGGGCATTACAAAGCTAAGGGCATTACCTACCGCAAATAAAAAGGATGGAAATACAAGATCAGTAGGTGTGAAGCCATGCCAATGGGCATGTAACAAAGGTGACCAGGTAGTTGGCCCATTGCCGGGTGTGTTTACAATTATCATAAAACAAATCGTCATACCCCTGAAAACATCCAGTGCTGTAAATCGTTGAAGAGCCATAA
>JANYFT010000116.1 GCA_025359625.1 Ferruginibacter sp. | reverse complement strand
GGTAGATATTGATGCCAATCCGCAAAAAATATTATTCTATAACTTAAATGGCAAATCATTTAGCAACAGCATACAAGCCGAATTTAATTATGAACTCATTAAAAAATTAGATGTTCGTTTGGCCTACCGCTGGTTAGATGTGCAGACAAATTACAATGGCAACATGCTGGAAAAACCATTGATCGCCCAGCACCGGGCATTTCTAAATGTGGCCTATGAAACCAGCAACCATTGGAAGTTTGATTATACCACACAATGGTTTAGTAAAAAAAGATTGCCTAACACAAGTACTAACCCAATTGATAAACAAATGGGCGATTACTCGCCGTCTTTTATACAAATGTCTGCACAGGTTACAAAGGAGTTTAGCCGCAAACTGGATGTGTATATTGGTGCAGAAAACTTAACCAACTATGCTCAGAAAAATGTAATCATTTCAGCGAACCAGCCATTCAGTAAGTATTTTGATGGTTCAATTATTTGGGGGCCGGTTAATGGGAGGGTGCTGTATGCAGGGGTGCGGTTTAAGATTAAATAGAGAGGTAATATCATTGAATTTTTAAGTGTTTAAGGATTTAAAAATAATACACTTGAACAGTATAATAACATCAATAATTATCTAACTCATGCATTAGTTAACGAAACAGATTTTATTTATACAAAAACTGCATCATTAGGATTCGTTTTACTGAGGAGAAAGTAATGCTTCATAATAATTCTATGAAATTGTATAAGGGGCATCCACCATGCCAGCCACTTGTTACCAGAATGTGTACACATTTGCAATGCCTGTGCTGAGGTGAAAAACATGCGCATGGAACATTGTAAAGCCTGCGCAGAAGCTTGCAGGTTGTATGCAGCCATTTGTAAGAAAATAGAATTTGCATAACCCAAAAATTATTTAAAAGGTCAGCAGTTATATACCCCGCCACTTTTAAATTGGCTTGGTAAATAATACTTAATAATCACATGCAATTTTACACTACGGTGTTTAAAATTAATCCATCGAACGAACGTGCATAATAGGTAGTGATTATACTAGGTGTTTGTAGTATAACTTGTGCTAATTGTAGTCTTTATGCTTTAACATCAGCTTACCCGTTGTCTGAGTTATCAAATGATCCAGATCAATGATTAACTATGGTGGTGTTATCAATTTGCAATTAAATAATTTACCCTCGGGCAATTATAAAACACGTTTGCTTAATAGCTTTGGCCAGGTGGTTTTAATTAAAATAATCACCCATGCGGTTGGTAATGCCATAGAAAAAATAGCACTGTCAAAACAAATTGCAAAAGGAATTTATAACCTTGAAATAATCAATCCCGATAATGGTAGAACCAAAATCAGTGTAGTATATCAATAAAATAAAATTGGTGAAGGGCAATCTTCCAGATAGATATACTGCAATAGAAAAAATCCAACTTCTTAGGAGGGATTTTGCCAAAAATATTTTGATGTTTTTTAATGCAGGCAAGAAGAATCCATAATTTTTTTTAAAATATTTGGACAATTAAAAAACTTGTTGTTATCTTTGAGTGTACTACTTAACTAATACACTAATGATAGAAATACAAAACATGTCATTCGGTTATAACAGCAAAAAACTGTTGTACAAAAACCTGAGCCTGTCGCTTGAAACAGGCAGTATCTACGGGCTTCTTGGCCGCAATGGTGCCGGTAAATCTACCTTGCTGAAAAATATGATCGGCCTGCTGTTTCCCCTGGAAGGAACTATTGAGGTTAATGGGTTTTCTCCAAAAAAACGATTGCCTTCTTTTTTAGAAACCATTTATTTTATTCCCGAAGAAGTATATGTGCCCTCTTTAACCATCAAAAAGTATATCAATTTATTTTCCCCTTTTTATCCAAATTTCAATGCGGCACAAATGTGTAATCATCTACAGGAGCTGGATGTAAAAACTGCCGATAAACTAAACACCTTATCTTTTGGGCAGCAAAAAAAATTCATCATTGCTTTTGGACTGGCCTGTAATACGAAAGTGCTTTTGCTGGATGAACCTACCAACGGGCTTGACATTCCATCAAAAAAACGTTTCAGAAAACTGATTGCATCCGAAATGAATGATGATAGGATGATCTTCATTTCTACCCACCAGATACGTGACCTTGATAATCTTATTGACCGTGTAGTTATTGTGGATGATGGGCAACTATTGCTGGATGCCTCTGTTGCCGCCATCGGCGAAAAATTGCTGTTTACCGATGTAGATGAAATACAAGACAAGGATAAAATATTGTATGCAGAAGAATCGCTGCATGGGATATCTATTGTAACAGAAAATACAATCAATGCAGACACAAAAGTTAACCTGGAGCATTTGTTTAATGCAGTTACAGAAAACCCTGAAAGAATAAAGCAGCTTTTTAAATTAATAAATAAAGTGAAATGAATAATACTTTTAACATCCATCGCTTTGGTTTGGTTTTTAAGAAAACAGTATTGGAACGGCCAATGCAATTGTTTGGCCTAACGGTTCTTTCGCTGGCAGTTGTTTTCTTTGTGTATGTTTTGGGTAAGCAGTTATCAGGTTTTGATGTTGCCCAAAATGCATCATTTTTACTGGGGCTGGTAGGTGGAGGATGTTTTTTAGCCTCGTTTGTTTTTGGTTATTTTTCTACCAATGCAATGGGCTCTTCTTTTCTTACACTGCCGGCATCGCATTTTGAAAAATGGCTATGTGGTATATTACTTACGGGGGTTTGGTATGTATTGATATTCCTTTTATTTTACCGTTTTGTTGACACGCTTTTTGTAGGAATATATCGCCGGAGTTTAGATAGCAACGGGCCATTTTTTAAGGAGTTATATGAGCAGGTTCAAATTTTTCCTTTTGATGGGTTTGTTGCAAACAAGGCAGCCATTATGTTTGTAAATTTTGCAGGTGCTATGCTGGTAGGCTCTCTTTATTTTAATAAAGTAAATTTTATAAAAGTAGCATTGCTGATAAGTGCATTTTGGTTGGGTGCATGGCTGTTTAATTTAATGATTGCAAAAGCAATGATACAGGATGTAAACAATGCTATGCCTTACTTTCTTGTCTGGATAGACATTAATAAAGACCAGGGCCGCATAGAACTGCCGGGAAAATTATTGACTGTGGTTGGCATCTTAATCCAATATGTAGTTCCGGCAATACTTTGGATGGTCGCATATATAAGATTAAGAGAAAAAGAATTTTAAATAACAACGAATGGATTTTAGGCAAAACCAACCAATATATCTTCAGATAGCGGAGTATGTGTGTGAGCAGATACTACTAAAGAAATGGAAGCTGGGTGATAAAATTATGAGCATTCGGGATATTGCGGTTGTGATGGAAGTAAATCCTAATACCGTTCAAAGGGCCTATGATTTTTTACAGCAGCGTGATATCATTACCAACAAAAGGGGCGTTGGTTATTTTACCGAAGAAGATGCGATGGACCGAATCCTAACTTTCAGAAAAGAGCAGTTCATGAACAATGAATTGCCTGTTTTTTTACGTAACTTCTACCTCCTTGACATTGATATGAAAGAAATAAAAAACAAGTACGATCAGTTTGTGAAAGATAATTTTAAAAATAAGTAAAGATGAAACTCAGCACTAAAATTCTTACCGGCATGTTATTGCTTTTTATAGCAGGCTTGTTTGTATCCAATAGTATTTTAAAAGAAGCATACAAAAAAGCCGATAAAAGTGACCTGTACTGGAATTATGGAAAAATTCTGGAGCAGCCTTTCAGCCATATAAAAATAGAAGGAGGTAATATTACTAAAATTGCTTTTGAACAAAGTGATAAACCTTCGGTGCGTATTTATAAAAATTGGGAAGGCTATCAAAAGGCAAGCGTAAAAGCTATTGTAAAAAATGATACGCTTTTTTTAAAATTCCCCAATACATACAAAGATATTTTTGAAAAAAACTGGATGGGCTGGAATACACTTGTACGTGTATTTTCTCCGAAATTACTTTCTGTAACGGGCACCGATACAAAATTTGAAATGTTTAAAATAAAACAGAAAAGCATTAATGTAAACATGGCCGGAAAATCAACTTTTGAACTGGAAAGCATGATTCCTGAATTTGATTCACTGCATATTATTCAAAACGATTCTTCCCAGGTGGTCTTTGAAATGTCTCCTGATTATAAAATTTCAGAAGCGTTTCATGTTAAATATGTGGATGCCAATTTAAAAGCTGTTTCATTTTTAGATATTGGTCATGGGCAAATTGATTCTTTACAACTTCGCATTGCAGATAGTTCCGGCATCTTACTTTCTGGTGGAACGCTAAAGAAAAAACAGCAACAGTAAATGATAACCATCATTCAATTTATAATGCACCCTTATTTGGATAAAAAATATAACCATTGCTTTCGCTAATTTTAGTTACTTGTTTGCAAACTATACCCACAACGAATTAATGATAACAAAAACAAAAAAACCAGGTAAGCTCCTTAAGTTTTAGAAAGCATCGGGCCGCCTTAGCATAAAAAGCTGCGATCAAAAGAAAGTGGTTATTAAATATTGCTGTTGGTTAAAAGCTAACTTATTTGCTTTTAATGAGTTGGTGAAACCCAGTTTGAATGGGGGTTATAATATTTCCATAAAAGTGCAGATAATTTGCGGGTAAGTGTCCATGCTTCATTGGTATGGTTCCAGCTTTCATCTTTATTATTCTTTGTAAACACACTTAAAATATAAGGGTTCTTTTTGCTGTTTACATACATTATTTCACTACGGCTATCGTCTACCGCACCATTTTTATCTGCAATAAAAATACCGGGTGGCACTTCACTCATCGCTTCTTCATCCCAATATTGACGGCCTAATAAACGCAGCATTTTTTCGCTGATAGTTACACTTGAAATATCTTTGTTTACAATTTTTTCCATCAGGGTTTCCATTTCACGGGGAGTGGTTTGGCCCCAGCCATAACTGTTCCTGTTTGCTTCTCTTCCAGGTGTTCTGCTGTTTACCCTGGTGGCTTTAAAACCAATACTGTCCAGTATTTCATTTACCCTTGCGCCGCCACCTGCCAGTGCCTGCAGCCACAAGCTTGCGGTATTATCACTGGTGGTAAGCATCAGCATCATCACTTTACTTAACTCAATTTTTTCGCCATCTTTAAACGAACCTAAAATGTCTTCTCCTGCATAATATAAAGAGTCTTTATAAG
Source organism: Ferruginibacter sp. (assembly GCA_025359625.1). Classification (GTDB taxonomy): domain Bacteria; phylum Bacteroidota; class Bacteroidia; order Chitinophagales; family Chitinophagaceae; genus Ferruginibacter. The sequence goes on along the minus strand of JANYFT010000116.1, from coordinate 3,128 downwards.
TAAGTTGCTGGTGATATTGCAAAGCATTTTTTTCTATCTTCTCCATAATACCCATAAGGATAGAAACTTTTACAATGCTTGCAGTGGGGAAAATGGTATCTGCATTGATAGCAACAATTTTATTATGTTTTAGATCGTGTATATAAATGCCAATATCGCCATTAAATCCCTGCACAAGGTTTTCAATTTGCTGCTGCAATTTTTTATCTGTTGGCTGCGCCACTACTATTAAAGGAAATAAAAGGCAGAGTAATAATATTTTTTGTTTCATACATTTTTTAGGTTGGGTTGAAGTTAGGCTTATTATATTAACCGGTAGGCGGTTAACAAAATGAACTGTATGATGTTATTTATACCAGTTTAACCGCACACAATTTTCATTATGGTAAGTTATTATTAAACCATACCTCTTTCATTTTTTCAGCCCGGTAAAAGTGATGCTGGTTACTCGAGGCCACAGCCAACCTTCATCTGCGAAGTAAGTACATGGTTCTTTTTTTATAAAGGGCAATATATCTATTTACTTGGCAGGCAAAAAAATAATAACCCGGTAGTTTAAAGATAACTTTATGCATTAATTTTTAAGCATGAAAAAAATTATTGCTTTACTCTATCTGTGGCTGAATTGCCTGACAGCATTGGCCCAGCAAGAAGGTCTGATAGAAAGCAGCGGCAGTAAATTATATTACCGTATTTATGGCAGTGGCATGCCTGTTTTAATTATTAATGGCGGGCCTGGTATGAACAGCGATGGTTTTGCCGAACTTGCCATGGAACTTTCTGCAAGCAATAAAACGATAATTTACGATCAGCGGGGTACGGGTAAATCAATGGTTCAAAATCCTGACAGCACTACCATCACCATGGATTTAATGGTGCAGGACATGGAAAATTTACGTAAACATTTACACATTAGTAAATGGATATTGCTGGGCCATTCATTTGGTGGAATGCTGGCGGCTTATTATGCCACTGTTTATCCGCAAAATATACATGCCATCATTCTGTCCTCTTCGGGTGGCATCAATCTTGGCCTTCTTAATTATGTGGGCAATGCCATCAATACTAAATTAACAGCAGGGGAGCAGCAAGCCGTACAATACTGGACAAAAAAAATAAGTGAGGGCGATACCACTCACAATGCAAGGCTGCAACGGGGCATGGCTTTAGCGCCTGCCTATTTATACAATAGAAAAAATATTCCCGTTATTGCAGAAAGGCTTACACAGGGCAACGCAACCATCAATGCTCTGGTTTGGCAAAATCTTACTACCATAAAATTTAATTGTGCACCAAAACTTTCGGCTGCAGTATTTCCTGTACTCATCGTACAGGGAAAACAAGATATTGTTACGGAAGAAACAGCGTTTCAATCTCACAAAGCCTTTAAAAATTCAACGGTTGTTTTTATAGACCACTGTGTACATTATGGCTGGTTAGATAATACAGAAAAATATTTTGAAGTGATAAATAATTTTCTTGCAAAGATGAATTAAATGTGAAATGCATAGTGATTTTTAGTTCCTTATAATTATTTGCTTAATAACTTTGTGGAATAAAATATGGAGCAATTATAAAAAGTAATAAAGACAAAATAGTTACCTACAAAATGTTAATCAGGAAACATAGTTTTATCAATACCCGGAATAATTTTGATGGCATTTTTATAATAAATTTTCTTCAAAACCTCATCAGGCAATCCAAGCCCATACATTCTCCAGAAGGCATGGTATTTTTTATGGTAGGGAAAATACTCGTCGTTAGTTTCCAACACCCTGAAGTAGGTATAATATTCTTCCGGAATCCAGTTGTCTTTGCCAAATAAAATACGATCCTGAAATTTTGTAAAAAACTGGCTGGCCATTTTTGGTTGTCTTCCAATTTCTGCTATGATGGCGCCAAACTCTACATACATATTTGGCATGGCAGTTAACAGGCTGTCGAGGTATTTCAGGTTGTTGGAATACCAGCCAAAATGAGCTGCTATAAAAGTGGTATGCGGATGCCTTGCAAAAAGATGATGCTGCTGTTTCATTAGCGTATCCCATGGTGTAGGGTTGGTGTTGCTTCGTTTCCGGTCAGGATGTATGGCAAGTTCCAGCCAGCGTTCATTGTGTTCATCCTGATCATCCCAAAAAGATTTTGGGTCGGCAGTATGGATGATTACAGGAATATGCAGTTCACCACATTTTTCCCAAACAGCATCCAGCCTGCTGTCATCTACAGCAATGATCTTTCCTTTTTCATCTTTAAAAAACATACCAAAATCTTTGTAGAGTTTAAGGCCACAGGCACCGGCTTTTACATCTTTTTCCAGTTCGGCAACTGTGTTACTTAACCAATTTTTAGTGCCAAAATCTACAAAAGAAAGATTGGTAAAAAACAGCAATCTCCTGGCACCTGATTGTTTTACTTTTTCTATAGATTGCAACAGGTAATTATTATCCTTCACATCAAAATTGCCATTCACTTTTCCCGGGGTTTCTTTATAACTTTTGCCGCTCAGGTTAATCATCACCTGCATGTGCAGGCTGTCCATATCCCTGAAAAGTTTTGTAATATCCTGGTTGGGTACATCCCACTGATGGTTATGTACATCTATAAATGGAAACTTTGCTTTGTGCAATTGATGCTCCGGAACTACAAGGGTAGAAGTAGGATTATATTTTTCAAAATCCATTTTTTCAGCACCAATTTTCTGGCAGTAAACGGATGAATAAAAAAACAAAATGCTGATAATAAAAAATATAAAATGTTTTTGCATGCTATGTTTATTAATAATGGAATGAATATGGAAGGATAAAAGTATCAATTTATAATGGGCCGTATATTTTTTTATGAAGAGATTATGTATTATTAGTTAAGGTAGTAATCAGAGCCAATGCAGGATATGTTTTTGAATAAACGTTTCATGCAAAAAATTTTAACACCTGTACCTAAAAATTTATGCAGTAGCTAATTGAAAGAGAGTGCCAAATAGCTATAAATGTACAAGAGGGCCTTTAGGTTTGTATTAAGTTCTTTGATAAAAAAATAGAGTTATTATTACTACTATTTTCTTTTTTGCTACTTTTTTCTTTAGTATCCACGTTAACATGTGGATAAATCAACTAACCGGCAGCGGCACA
>JANYFT010000110.1 GCA_025359625.1 Ferruginibacter sp. | reverse complement strand
AAACTGAGTGTTGAAAAGAATGAAAAGAAAACAAAATTATAATTCTCAAGGACCATGTCGGTCTTGTTTAGTGAAAGACCGTTCAAATATGAATATCTAAACAAATCAGGCAAAGAAGTATATTGTATTGTGGCTATTTTTAAAGCCCTATTAAATAGTTAAACAGACTGTAAATAAATCACCGTTATCAGTATATTTACAAAACAAATTTCTTCATTACAATTGCCATGGAGCCACTTCACACACTATTCAACGAACTAATTTCATTTTTTGGAATCAATGCCTGGTTACAAATGTTTAAATCGGGTGATTACAGTTCGCTTACCACATTGAACGGTTTTACCAGCGCCTTAGGTCCGCTAATTCCTTTTTTATTGATTATAGAAATTATGAGGGGATTGTTTTATAAAAGGTTCACCGGGGGCGTTTATAAGGTTAACTTATTCATTTATATTTTCAACAGTTTTATTGGCCGTTTTATATCTATCGGAGCTGTTGCATTTTGTATCGGGTTGTTTGAAAAATATGCGCCGTTTAAAACCACCTTTGCCTGGTACTGGCTTATCTATGGATACATCGTTTGGGAGCTGGCGCATTTTGTGTATCATTATCTTGGCCATAAAGTACGGTTGTTTTGGTGTTTACATTCAACCCACCATGCGCCCGACAACATGAATCTTTCTGTAACCTTTGCACATTTTTTCCTGGAAGCTCCTTATGCAGATGTGATACGTACGTCCATCTGTATCTTGTTGGGCGTACATCCTGCGCTGTTATTTTTTATTATGTTTATTGATGGTACCTGGGGTGCGTTTATACATGTAGGCGAAAATATTTTAAAAGACGGACGCCTGGGATTTATGCAGCATATTGTACTAACACCCTCTCACCACCGCGTACATCATGCAAAAAACCCCTTGTATATGGATACAAATTTTTGTAACCTGCTCAATATATGGGACAGGGTTTTTGGCACCCTGCGGCATGAAACCGATGACCTTCGTCCTGAATATGGTATTACAAGAAAAATGAATCCGCACAATTTTTGGGATGTGTATTTTGGTGAAACGATTGCCCTGGCAAAAGATGTGTATGCAGCGCCGGGTATAAAAAACAAACTGATGTATGTAGTGATGCCGCCGGGCTGGAGCCATAGCGGCGATCATAAAACCGCTAAAGTAGTTAAGCAGGAATACCTGAATAATCAACCGCCCATCTCTTCTGCCACCAATTAAAATATTCTTTTAAAAATCCGGTATTCCTTGCAATGAAAGGCGCTTTTTCTGCATTACTTTTTCGTGTTACTATATCAAAAATACCCATCCACTTAAAAGCATTGTATTTCTTTACCTTCGCACCCGTTAAAAAAAATTATTACTATGAGCTTTGAAAAAGAACTACAAAAAAGAAGCAGAGAAAAATGCGAGTTATGCGGATCAGCTGATGCCAATACATCCTATGCTGTTCCTTCAAGCCCCGGCAATAAAGCCAACCACTATATTTGGGTTTGCACAACCTGTTTGCAGCAAATGGAAAATATTGACACCGCTGATGCCAACCACTGGCGATGCCTGAATGATAGTATCTGGAGTGAAGAACCCGCAGTAAAAGTAGTTTCCTGGCGCATGTTGCATAAATTAAAACAACTGGATTGGGTGCCCGATTTACTGGATATTGCTTATTTGGATGAAGAAACACTGGAATGGTCAAAAGCCTCCGGCGACGACAAAGACCCGGACGATATTGTAAAGCATCTTGATTGTTATGGCTCAGTATTAAGCAATGGAGACAATGTGGTGCTGATTAAAAGCCTGGATGTAAAAGGAGCAACTTTTAGCGCCAAAGTGGGAACCGTTGTGCGTAAAATTCACCTGGTAGAAGATAATCCTGAACAGATAGAAGGAAGGGTAAACGATTCGATGATTGTGATACTGACAAAGTATGTAAAAAAATCAGCTAACTAATTTTTTTGCAAAGATAAATGCAATAAAAAAAGGAAGATAATATGCATGGAATTTTAAAGCTAACTTTAGCATTGAAACCCTGAAACAATTTATCTTTAAAATAAACATGTGACTAAAAATATTTTTTTATTCATCTGCTGTTTTGTTTTTTATTCAATACACCTCTCTGCACAAACAGATCCATTCTCCGGCACCTGGCAGATGGCCGGTCATGTTGACGGCGATACCTCTACCATTAATATTGAATTACAAATTGGTGCTTCCCAAAGAAATATATTATACCCTGCCCATATTAAAATTGCATACGATAGTTTTTTTGCGGAATATGACTTGCTGCTTGCAAAAAAAAATATCAGGGAATTAGGCATCAGCAAAAATAAATACCCGATGCTGCAAAGTCCATTGGTGTTAAAAGACCGGACATTGTTTTTAACCGGCAGCCTCGATCTTAGCAAAGACCTAAAGGGTGCTCCGGTGTTGAATTTGCTGCGCATTAACTCAAAACAACCGCCGGAAATAAAGACAACAATCATTTTAAATGACAGTGCAAGATTAATTGGAAAACTTAACAGTTTTCTAAAAAATGCAGACATCAGTTTAAAAAAAGTAACCAGTATTCCCTGGCACAGCGACCATTCCGACGATATTTTAGAACCTGCTTTATCCCCGACTTATTTTGGATTAAAGGATACTGTTTATTTACCCACGAGGGACGGCCTCATTCATTTTTCAGGAATCAAAAGAAGAAAAAATGACCAGGTATCCGTGGCCCTCATCGGCCTGGTTATTTTTGATAAGATTGATATTGAAAAGAAGAAAGAAGAAGGTGATATACTGCTTGCTCCCGGATTAAATATCCTTACTTTTTTTGCGGATAACTTTGGCAACGATTTGCCCAATACCAGCAGGATGAGTCTGGAGTTTGGCAACAAAAAATTTGCACTGGATTTCGCCAGCCGAAAGGATAGCGCCGCGACATTTATTGCGCTGAAACTGGTATGCGATCCCGATAAATCTAAAGACCGGTATTTTGCAGAAAATACGAAACCCGGTGACGATACGCCGCTAAAAAAAGATGAAAAATTAATCGGAAGTATTATATCGCCGTCCCAACAACTCACCTTCGCCATTTGGGACGATGTAATTGATGATGGCGATACTGTCTCTATAAAAATCAATGACGGGTGGCTGGTGAAAGGTTGTCCCGTAAAAAAAACGCCCCGCTTTATTACTGCCACGTTAAAGCCCGGCCCCAATACCATTCTTTTCCTGGCAGATAACCTCGGCTCCATTCCGCCCAATACTTCGGTGTTGGAAATTATTGATGGCAAACGAAGAAAATCTTTCGAAATGGAAAGCACTCCCGGCGAAAAAAACTTTATTAAAATATTTTATGAAGCAGAACAGCCGAAAAAAATAATACAACCGTAGCGGCTTGCTGAAAGTTGTTTTTGCCACTTTCATAAAAATACACTGGCCGGCGAAATACCGGCCAGTGTTATATTGCAGTTACTAATTAATCAGTAATTTATTTCCCCGGTGTAATCAAAATATTGCGGTATTCAATGGTGCCATGATCACCCTGCAGCATGATTGGTCCGGGCTCGCCTTCATTGCTGTCCATCGCTCCGCCGGTAATGCCTGGAATATCCTGGTTGCATATCACCTGTACGCCGTTGGCTACTAAAGAAACCGTTCTGCCCACCAAGGTAACATCATACGTCTGCCACTCACCTGGTGCTTTTGCCACCATTTCCAGCGGCGCAATAAAACCATAGATGGCACCAAAGTAATCCTTCAAAGGCTCCATCCCCTTATTGTCTGCCACCTGTATTTCATAACGTCCCCGCAGGTAAACGCCGCTGTTGCTTTCTGCCGGATAGCGAAATTCGATGTGCAGTTTAAAGTCGTTAAATTTTTGATCGGAGATAAAATTAGATCCCGGACGCGGACTACTTAAAATACCATTTTTTGCCTGCCACTGGTTTTCGCCTTCGGTATGCCAGCCTTTTAAATCAATGCCGGAAAATAGCTTTACCTGTTTGCCCCAAACTGGTTGTTTTGCTCTTTTTAAAGAAGGCGCTCTAACACCTGTCCAGTTATGCGTTTTACCATCAGCGCCGGTAATGGTACCCGTTAGTTTTCCATCTTGTAAACTGCCTTCTACAGAAATATCCCTGTCTTCCTTTTCCCATTGAGGCGGCAGGGTAAAGTTGATTTTGCCGTCTTTAAAATTTACCCTTGAAACCGGTCTGGCACTTCCGCCAGCACCAACAAAGGAACCAGTTAGCGTATGCAGGCCAGAGTGCCTTACTTCCAGCCAGGAAGGAACTGATTTTCCATCCACATCAACAACAAAATCCCAGCGACCTTCAATTGCAGGATCACCTGTAGGATGAGTGTTGTTTGCTTTGGTGAATGATACCGTTAGCAACAAAACCACCAGTGTTAATAAGCGTTTCATTGAAACAGGATGCACATTGATTCTTCGGTCTTTTTTCATATTATTTTTTTGTTTTGAAATGAGAGGTCATCAAACAACACTTTTATTTATACATACCGTTGACTGTTACAAAGTAAGGAAATAACAATTAAGAATAGTTCGCAATCTTTTTATTAGCTGCTTTTCGCCAAGATATTGTAAATCAAATATTGAGTAGAAATAGTGAAGTTATAATCTCGGACATTCCAGACTTTGTCTGCCTTTTCGCGAACCTTTAGCTGATTTTTCACTTTCCGATCCGTCATTACTTTTTCCTGACCTGAAAGTAAGCGCCAGGTAAAAGCCTCCATTCTGCATCTTGTTTTTCGAAAATATATCAGCGAGATTATGTGTGCCCAATAATAATGGCCCGGCTTTAAACGCTCCACCAACCCACAATTGGTTTCGGGTGTTTAACATAACGGGCAAATAAGCGCCCCATCTCTTTGTTTCCCAACGTGGCGTAACTGCCAGCAGGTTCATATCTTTTATGTAGGCTATATTTTTAGGCACCAGCGGAAAAACCGCCAGTGTCAGTTCTCCATTTAAGTAAAAATTATTATTCAGGTGCTGATCCACGTTAATGATTACCCTGGCTGGTTGATAAATATTAAACGTACCCGACTGAGAAATAAATGTGTTGGCGATACTTTTCACACCATTATTAAAATCATCTATCGAATTAATATTGGAAAAAGCCATTGCAATAGAAGAGTCATTTACACCCGCTTTTCCCGCAGTGGCACTGCTGCTTCTACTTCCATAGCGAAACCTGTTCCTACCTACATCCATCAGCGAAATACCTATTTTAGTGCGATAGGAAAAACCATTGTCTTCCCCATCGCCGTTATCATCCGGCAAGATATATTCAAGCCCCGCATCAATACTAATACCGGCCATTGAATGCTGAAAAAAACTTTTGCCATTGGCCGAAGCCGACCTGCTGCTGTCGATTTCGTCAAAGTTGGAGGAGTACCCATATTGCAGATTACCCCCTGTTAAAAGGTATCTTCCGGTATTTCCCGGCGCCGGTGTGTAATTTAAATTGCTTGCGTTTGCATACCCCCCAGCCAGGTTCCTGTTTATTTTAATGGTAATACCCGCAGTAAGTATCCTGTTGCCATCATCCACAATAGTTCGTGCATAACTGCCATATAATTCTGCCCAGGCGCTACCCCTAAACTCCGCATTTAAAGGCAGGTTACCGCCATTCATTCCCATAAACACTGTGGTATTGCCTGATGAATCAGGCCAGGTTAACTTAGATGAGGTTACTGCTGAAGCACTGCGGATATTAGCGCCAAAAGCAATCGCCGATTTGGAATTCAAATTTATTCTGGCGTTAAGCAGGCGGATATTCTGATTGGTAAACACGAACCTTTTTAAAGCGTTTGGAACGGTAACAATTGTTGCATTTGATGGAGAGGAAAGCAAAGAATAATTGTTGATAACAAAGGCATTTGTGGCCTGTTTTGCCTGCACTGCAAAAGGAGTGATGTCCCAGGTATAAGGCACCTGAACAATGGAGGCTGGGTTATTGCCCACGCCGAGACTGCCTGCATAACCAGAGCCGTTAATGGCCTGGTAGTTTTGTGCTGACAGGAAATTAGCCGCTAACAAAAAGGCTGTTAAAATATAAAGTTTGTTCAAACGCATAGGTCAACATCTTTCTACTGGTAATATTTTTTAATTTAAGGCCGAAAATAGGCAATATAATGTCATAAGTTGAACAGGCATTTTAATCAACTTGTAATTTGCCTGATTTCCCCTGTTAAAAAATGGCCGGAAGCCCTGAAAAATCGGGCATTCCAGCAATTTATTGGGTATAATTTATTAACTTTGCCGTCCCGTTAAAAAACCGGGACATCTATTATGTCATTTAACATTATTAAACAACTAAACGCAGAAGCACAGGAAGGAGCAGCTACCAACGATGGTACTGAACCTGCTGCGGTAACAAACGTGCCTGTGGAAGCTACGGCTCCGGAAGTAACCGAACCAGTAGTAGCTGCTGCTCCGGTAGAAGAAAGAATCGTGACTGCTCATGATGATTTTGACTGGAGCGTTGACAAACGTAACGTTTCAAGTTACAACAAAGAAGAAAAAGCCAAGTATGATGTTGTGTACGACAACACATTCAAACAGATCAATGACGGCGAAATGATCCAGGCTACTATTGAAGCCATCACTAAAACAGATGCGGTTGTTAACATCGGTTTTAAAAGTGACGGCCTTATTTCTCTGAACGAATTCAGGGATGTAGTTGGCGGATTAAAAGTAGGCGACATCATTGAAGTAATGGTGGTTGAAAAAGAAGACAGGGACGGTAACCTGCATCTTAGCCGCAAACAAGCCCGTACCAGCAGAGCCTGGGAAAGAATTGTTGAGTTGCACAAAACTGGTGAAATTGTTACCGGTATTGTTACCAGCAAAACAAAGGGTGGTCTTATTGTGGATGTATTTGGTATGGAAACATTTTTACCAGGTAGCCAGATAGACGTTAAACCTGTTACTGATTACGATCAGTTTGTGGGTAAAACAATGGAATTTAAGGTGGTTAAAATCAACGAAACCATTAAGAATGCGGTTGTATCTCACAAAGCACTTATTGAAAGCGATATTGAAGCACAACGTGCTGAAATTATTGGTAAACTTGAAAAAGGACAAGTACTGGAAGGCACTATTAAAAACATTACCGACTTCGGTGCGTTTCTTGATTTGGGTGGCTTAGACGGCTTGTTGTACATTACTGATATTTCCTGGGGACGTATCAACCATCCAACAGAAGTGTTGAAAATGGATCAGAAACTGAACGTAGTGGTATTGGATTTTGATGATGATAAAAAACGTATCAGCCTTGGTTTAAAACAATTAACTCCACATCCATGGGATACCCTGAGCGAATCAATTAAAGAAGGTGAAGTAGTGAAAGGCAGGGTAGTAAACATTGAAGACTACGGTGCTTTCCTTGAAATTATGCCTGGTGTGGAAGGTTTGGTACATGTAAGTGAAATTACCTGGGCTAACACTCCTATCAACGCTAAAGAATTCTTTAAACTAAATGATGAGTACGAAGCTAAAATAGTAACGTTAGACAAAGACACTCGCAAGATGAGTCTTTCTATTAAACAAATGGCTAACGACCCATGGAGCGAAATTGATGTTAAGTTCCCCGAAGGAAGCAAACATACCGGCACGGTTAAAAACATTACTCCTTACGGCGTATTTATTGAACTGGCTACAGGTATTGGCGGTATGATACACATCAGCGATTTAAGCTGGTTAAAACGTTTCAATAACCCTAACGAGTATACTAAAGTAGGCGCTACCATTGATGTGGTTATTATGAACATTGATAAGGATGGCCGCAAACTTCAGTTAGGGCACAAACAGATTGAAGAAGATCCATGGAATTCACTGGAACAAACTTTTGCTGTTGGAACTGTACATGAAGGAACCGTTACTAAAAAAGATGATAAAGGTGCTGTGGTACAATTGCCATACGGACTGGAAGGTTTTGCTCCCAGCCGTCACCTTGCAAAAGAAGATGGTAAAACCGTTGGTGCAGATGAGATAGCCCAGTTTATGGTGATTGAATTTGACCGCAACGACAAACGCATTGTTCTTAGCCATACCCGCCTTTGGGAACAGGCTATTGAAGAAGTGAAGCAGGCTGAATTTAAAGAAAAGAAAGCTGATGCTGAAGTAACCAAAAAGGCGGTGAAAAATTTGCAGAGTAAAGTAGAAAAATCCACTTTAGGTGATCTTGGCGTATTGGCTGGATTAAAAGCTAAAATGGATAGTGCTGCTGCTGATTCTTCGGCCGCCGATGAGGCGCCAAAAGCTGAGTAATTTTTATAAAGCTTACTTGATTGATCCCACTGCAAATGCAGTGGGATTTTTTTGCACTGTATTTTTTTAAAAATCCTGTATAAAATCTGTCAGCACATTTTTCATTAAAAATTATTAATTGAGCTAAGGAGTAATGTGGGACAGCATTTTCGTAGCAGCCCGGTAAAAAAAATATGTCTAATTTTTATAAAAGCGTAAAAGAGAACAATTTAATTTGGTAAATAAATTCCCTTTAGGGAATGGGTGATTTAAAAAACAAACTACCTTTAATCCATGAATAATTTCAATAAATATTTTAAACTAATGGCTTTGCTTTTTGGTGGGTTTATTGGTTTTTTAGGATTGATTGTTGTTATCTTTTATATCCTTAAACTTTTCTCTGTCACCCTTTTTTATATCCCTGGGTTTGACCACTTTTTTAATTTCATCATTATTATTATCCCCTATATTATTTTCTTTTTGGGCTACTATTATCTGCATAAAAAAATCCCCCTATCAAAAAGTAAAATGGCTATCGTATTGGCAAGGGCATTCCTTATTATTGGCAGTTTACTTTGTGCAGCTACTTTAATTTTATCTACGCTAAAATTATTTGGTGTTCAAAAAAGCTTCTTATTAACTTTTGATGAGAACTCTCAATATGGCTGGATAGCACAAATAGTTATATTGTTTTTTACAGCACTCATCATTGCCACCGGTGATGCAAAAGAAAAAGATTGGATACATAAACACAGTGAGTAGAATCAGATATTTAGTATAAAGTATTTAGTATAAAGACAGTACCTAAATTTTGTAGAGATCAATTTCACCTTTGTGTTTAAAGCAAATATTTAGGTAATGACTATTGAGAAAAAGCTATAAACTGCAAAGTAACAGCCCCTGTCTTTATACTCAATACTACGTACTCAATATTTGCGACTTTTCTGCTATAGCTTTCGCAGCAATAAACCCCGTCGTCCATGCATTCTGAAAATTAAAGCCACCTGTTACCCCATCGGTGTCTGTTACTTCACCACAGAAAAAAATGTTAGATGTAATTTTGCTTTCCATCGTGTTGTGATCAATTTCATTTAATACAACACCACCCGCAGTTACAAACTCTTCTTTAAAAGTTGTTTTTCCATTCACTGTAAATTCCTGAGCACATAAATTTTTTATGAGTTTATTTTGTTCCTTCGCCGGCAGATCTGCCCAGCGCATATCAGGATTTACATCTGATTGAAGCAATAGATATTCCCACAACCGTTGCGGTAAAGCAAAGGGATTACGGTTGCTTATTTTTTGTGCGGCAATGCCAAAACGAACCTGCTGAAATTTATCTTTTAATGTTTGCTCATTGTAGAGAGGCAGCCAATTTACCAGGGCGGTAAATTTATAATTATCGTCGGCTAACTGCCTTGCACCCCAGGCAGACAATTTCAAAATTGCCGGGCCACTCATGCCCCAATGGGTAATCAACAAAGGGCCTTGTTCTGCTAATTTTGTTCCTGCAATTTTAACTGTTGCATTTTCAACAGTAACCCCCATCAATGCGGTAATTGCATTACCTGGCATATTAAATGTAAATAGTGAAGGTACTGGCACTTTAATACTGTGCCCCAATTTTAGTAACCATTCAAATTGACTCGGCTTAGGGTATCCCCCACTGGCAATACAAATAAAGTCAGCATCCATAGTAGCATCATTCGCAAACAAAAGTTGCCAGCGGTCACCTGATTTATTAACCGCCTTTACCTCCTTGTTCATCAATATTTCAACGCCATACTTATTTACCTCCAGCATCAAACAATCAATGATAGTCTGAGAAGAATCAGTAATAGGAAACATCCTTCCATCAGCTTCTGTTTTTAGCTCAACGCCTCTTTCCTTAAACCAGATAATGGTATCTGTAGTAAAAAAATGATGGAATGCTTTTTTTAAAAAACTGCCGCCCCTTGGATATTTTTTAATCATCTCCGTCATGCTATAACAGGCATGTGTAACGTTGCAGCGGCCACCCCCACTCACTTTTACCTTACTTAAAAGTTTAGTTGCCTTTTCAACAATAATTACTTTCAACAGTGGATTCATTCTGGCTGCATTAACGGCACAAAAAAAACCAGCGGCACCGCCACCAATCACAATTAAGTGATTACCCCCATTCCCTAAAGGGAGGTAATTTGAAGACTCCACTTTTTCACTCATCTATTTGCTTAAATTAGTATGGAAACTATAATTTTTCTATTCCTTAAAGGGTATGCTCTTCTAATTACCCCCTTTAGGGAATGGGGGCCAGCTCTAATAATCAGAACACAAATTAGCATTTGCTTTTTCTGCAGCTTCTATCTCTGTAAATGAAGACAAGATATCAGCCTTCGCTCCTTTTTGTATGCAGACGGTATGCTCAAAATGTGCTGAAGGTTTACCATCTTCTGTTCTTATTGTCCAGCCATCTTTATCGTGATACACATCTTTTGTGCCCAGGTTTATCATGGGTTCTATCGCTATCACCATGCCTTCTTTTAATTTGGCACCGGTGCCTCTTTTACCATAGTTAGGCACTTGTGGATCTTCGTGCAAATGCCTGCCCACACCATGTCCTACCAGTTCCCTTACCACGCCATAACCATGTTCCCGTTCTGTAAAATTTTGTACAGCATAAGCTATATCACCTACCCTGTTACCTTGTGTAGCTTTTTCAATTCCTTTATATAAAGAATCCTTTGTGATCCTTAATAATTGTTTTACTTCGGGTCCAATCTCTCCTACCGCAAACGTGTATGCGCTGTCACCATGAAAACCATTTATAAAAGTGCCTACATCAACGGAAACAATGTCTCCTTCTTTTAACGCTGTTTTTGTCGGGAAGCCATGCACTACTGCGTCATTAACTGACATACAGCAGGCAAAAGGAAATGCAGGATTGCCATACCCTTTAAAAGAAGGAGTGGCTCCGTTATCTCTTATAAATTGTTCAGCTACCTTGTCAAGCTCCCAGGTAGAAATTCCCGGGCGAATGATTGCTGCTATGTGAGCAAGTGTTTTACTTACCAACAAACAACTGATCCTCATCAGTTCAATTTCAGGCTTTGTTTTATAATGAATCATGTACAAATTGTTGTTTAAAAAATAAACCCCGACTATTATTGCCAGGGTTTAAAAATATGATTATGTTTAATCCCATAAAGCCGGGATTGATTGTTCTAAATACCTGATGATACTGTTGAAGTTTGTCTGCCCTGTATTCTTCCTGAACTCATTAAGCCATCATACTGACGCATCAGCAATTGTGTTTCTACCTGTTGCAAAGTATCCAAAATTACAGCCACCATAATCAGTAATGAAGTACCTCCGTAGAAGGTAGCAAAAGCTTGTTGCGTTTTAAATACCAATTGAAAGAGGCCTGGTAAGATACCTACAAATGCTAATAAAACAGCACCCGGTAAAGTGATTCTGTCCATTATTGTACCAATATAATCAGCCGTTGGTTGACCTGGCTTTACCCCCGGTATAAATCCATTATTACGTTTTAGATCTTCCGCCATTTGTTTTGGATTAAAGATCAAAGCCGTGTATAAAAATGTAAAGGCAATTACACAAATAGTATAAACAATCATGTAAACCCAGTTGGTATGGTCAGTAAAATATTTAGCCCATCCTCCACCTGTAAATCCAGAAAAAATAGTTGGCAAAAATAAAATAGCTTGTGCAAAGATGATCGGCATAACACCTGACGCATTCACCTTTAAAGGCAAGAAATTTCTTGCACCGCCAAACTGCCTGTTACCAACAATTTGCTTGGCATAATTTACTGGTACTTTTCTTGTTCCTTGTATCAGCAATATTAAACCCATTATGATGGCTACCAAAAATGCTATCTCAATTAAAAAGATCAATAAACCACCGCCACCTCTTGTTGCTCTTGATGTCCACTCCTGTATAAATGCCTGTGGAAGCCTTGCAAGGATACCCATCATGATAATGATAGAAGTACCATTGCCCAAACCTTTATCTGTAATCTTTTCTCCTAACCACATTACAAATAAAGTACCTGTTGTTAAAAGTATAACGGTAGAAATAACAAAGTAATTAGCGTATGCAGGAAGTAATGCTTCGGCATTGCCTGCACTTTTAAGATAGCCGATATAAGCTGCTGCCTGAAATGCGGTAACAATAACTGTAAGGTAACGTGTCCATTGGTTGATTTTCTTTCTGCCGCTTTCACCTTCCTTTTGTACCTTGGCCATTTGAGGAACCAGGATGGTAATTAACTGCATAAAGATGGAAGCCGAGATATAGGGCATGATACCCAATGCAAAAATGGATGCTTTAGAAAAAGCACCACCAACAAAAGCATCCAGCAATCCAAGCATACCATTTTTAGTACTATTGCTTAAATTGGCCAGCTTATTGGGATCGATACCGGGTAAAACGATGAAAGAACCCAGGCGATAAATAAAAATCAACAATAAGGTAAATAATATCTT
>JANYFT010000077.1 GCA_025359625.1 Ferruginibacter sp. | reverse complement strand
ACGGTAGTACTGCAGATTCTGATTCTGCCTGTCTAGGTTCGAATCCTGGTCGGGTAACAAACCCAAATCGCTTAAAGCCTCGTGTTTATTATGAATGCGGGGTTTTTTCATTTTATCAAGTAACGTTTGAGTAACGATATTAATCTGAAAAGGCAAGAGTGCATAATTTCCACAACATATCTACGGTTATTTTCTATGGAACTTTTTTATCAACACCTATCAATTTAACGAAAGATATAAGTTTACACTTTCTGGTGTCGTATTAAAATCATCTTGCAACAAATATTTTTACCAGTTGATTATTAGAACTGCAAGATAGTAAGCTGGTTCTGCATGCCAACTTCACGGATTTATAAATCGCTTTTTATCGCTACGTTGTTTTTATTGCATAATCACCACAGGCCACCCATTTTTATAAATAATGCGTTTGATCAGCATCACTCTTTTACTGTCTCCATTTTTTTCTGTAAGCTTTTTTTTACTGATGGCGTGATAGGCGATCCATTTATTACCCTTGCTATCTGCAACAATAGAATTATGGCCGGGTGCCATCCATGCTGTATCCTGCTTTAGTATAACACTGCTCCCTGTTCCGTTTGTTTCGCCCAATCGTTTGTAGGGTCCCATGGCATTGTTTGCCCTGGCAACCATTATAGCATAATGTGCGTTTTCTCCACAACAATTATCGCCCGAATAGTACAGGTAATATTTGCCATCCTGGTAATCTACCCATGCCCCTTCCAATAGTATGGTATAGTCTTTTTCTTTTGCAGGTTCAACGAGTGGCAGCGCTGAGGTGGCGGGCTTAAAATTTCTCCAGTCGCTGGTAAGTTCCTGCACTTTAATTGGCTGAAAACCGGAGCCCCAGAATAGCAATTTTTTTTGTGTTTTTGCATCAACCAATGCCATGGGATCAATATTTACAAAACCTTCTCCACAAATAAGCGGCGAGCCTTTATCAATAAAAGGCCCGGCAGGCAAATCAGCAAAAGCTACCCCGATACATTTCCCACTCGTGGTATCATTAGTAGCTGATGAAAAAAACAACACATATTTTTTGATCGTTGCATCGTACAACACATGCGGGGCCCAAAAGCTGGAAGTTTTATCTGCCCAGGCTGGCTTTTGTGGCAATGCATCACCTTCCATTTTCCAATGAAACAGATCAACAGATGATGCTACCTGGATATTCAACATCTTCCCATCAGGATTTCCCTGCGTGGCATACGCATAATATTTTCCTGTTGCAACCCTGATAACAGTGGGATCGGCAAAAGTTTTATTTATAACAGGGTTATGCCGGTTGAAAGCTACCTGACTTAATTTTGAATGATGTTGCTGGGCGACTGCATGGGTTATGCATGCAACTGAAAGAAGGCCCGAAAAAAAATAGGTTTTTAGCATCATATTGAAAACCTTTTTAAATAATAGTGCGAAAATTTTTGTCTGCTTTTGTTACTGATTGCCAGAAGGTACTTTTAGTATTTCGCCCTCTTTAACCGGCACACCAAAATTGGGAGAACCATCCTGGTTCCAGGTAAATTTTTGTGCCCTGGGCGAACGAAAACCTCCGCAACCCTGTCCCGGCTTTGCATTGGCATGGTACAAAATATAATCTTCTTTACCATCCGGTGATTTAAAAAAGGAATTGTGGCCGGGTGCATACACACTGTTTTCTATTGATTGTTTAAACACAGGCTGGGGAGATTTTGTCCATGAGGCGGGATCCATCAGGTCACTATTCGCAGACGCAGTAAGCATACCCAACGCATAAAAATCTGTCCAGCAACCGCTGGCGGAATAGATCAAAAAAACTTTATCATCATGTACCAATACTTCTGGCCCTTCGTTCACATTTACATGCGGTACATCATCTGCATTATTTAAGTCGCCGTGTGTTTCCCAGGGTAATTCAGGAGTTGAAATTTTTGCCCTGCTACCCTCCACAGTCCATGGGTTATTCATTTTGGCGATGTAAATATTCTGGGACTCATTTACATCTCCCTGCCAGCCAGACCAAATTACATACAATTGTTTATTGTGTTCAAACAGCGAACCATCAATGCTCCATTTATCTTCAGGTGTAGTTAGTTTTGCTTTGATAATCCATTCTCCTTTTAGAGGATCAGCCGAACTGTTTTCCAACACCCAAAGGCGATGATTGATATTTCTACCACTGTCTGCAGCAAAATAAATATACCATTTGCCCTGCAGAAAATGAATTTCAGGCGCCCATAATTCTTTTGAATAGGGACCTGTTGACGGTGGAGTAAACACCACTTTTTTTTGTGCTGTTTTTAATGCTGCAATATTGTCGGTTTTCCAAAGGGTAATATTACTGCCTGTAGAATTGGTGTAATAATAATAGCCATCTTTATAAATGCACCAGGGATCGGCACCTGACGAAAGCAACGGATTGGTAAAAGTTTTTGTTTCCTGTACGAGGGTTTTTGTCTCTTTGCAACTACATAAAATAATGCTGCAAATAATGATGTGTAGGATTTTCATACCTGTAATTTTTATGGCATTCGCAGATTAAATAAACTTCATGCGGCTGGTTTTTTGAATTTAAAAACCCTTACGGTTGATTGTTTTTTGTTGCTATAAATGAATAAGAAGTCCCATTACTAAAGATAAACATAACACAACGATGATGCTATGAAACACAACCGCAGGCAACCAACTATTAATGAACTTATTTTTTAAAACCTGATTTATTTCTTTACAGAAAACTTATAAGCCGAACTGGTGGCATATACTTTACCCGGCTCCAAAACAGTAGAAGGAAAAGAAGGCTGGTTTGGTGAATCAGGAAAATGTTGTGTCTCCAAACAAAAGGCTGTTCTAAAATCATCTTTACTACCGGCCATCAAACTATTTTTTGATTGCATAAAATTGCCTCCGTAAAACTGAATTCCCGGCTCTTGTGTATACACGTCCATTACAATATTTGTTTTATCAGCGGTTACCGTGGCAGCATGATTTAAACCGGGTGAAGTATTTGCATTCAGCACAAAATTATGATCGTAGCCGCTACCATTTTTTAATTGAACATCTTTTACATCAACTCTTGAACCTATGCTAACAGGGTTTCTGAAATCAAATGGTGTGTTGGCCACGGGTTCATTTTTACCAAGTGGTATCAGTGTAGAGTCTACCGGCGTGTAATTATCAGCATTAATTATCAACACATGATTATTAATGGTACCGCTGCCCTGCCCGTTTAAATTAAAAAATGCATGATTGGTAAGATTAACCACTGTTTTTTTATCTGTTGTTGCATGATAATCCAGTTTCAATTCATTGTCGTTTGTAAGGGTGTAGGTAACTTTTACAGAAAGGTTTCCGGGGAAACCTTCTTCCATATCTTTCGACAAATAAGTTAGTTCCAGTATGCTGTCGCCCGTTTGTTTTGCATCCCAAACTACTGCCTGAAAACCTTTTTTTCCACCATGCAATGTATTTACACCATTGTTGGTAAACAGGGTGTATTCTTTATTGTCAAGCTTGAATTTTCCTTTTGCAATACGGTTACCGTACCGTCCAATGGTGGCGCCAAAATAAGGTTCAGTTGATGCAACGTATTGTTGCACACTATCAAAACCTATTACTACATCAATTAGTTTATTATCACCATCTGGCACTAACAAACTAACAAGCCTGCCGCCATAATTGGTGATGGCTGCCTGCATATTATTTTTATTTTTTAATACAAACAGGTTAGTTTGTTTGCCGTCAATGGTTTGCTGGTAGGCGTTTGCATCAGGCAGTAGGGAGGCTGTTACTTTGGGGCTATCCGCGTTAATTACAGTAGTGGGTTCCGTTGC
The DNA here is from genome assembly GCA_025359625.1 of Ferruginibacter sp. Classification (GTDB taxonomy): domain Bacteria; phylum Bacteroidota; class Bacteroidia; order Chitinophagales; family Chitinophagaceae; genus Ferruginibacter. The sequence continues at coordinate 8,616 of JANYFT010000077.1, read as the reverse complement.
ATTATTACAACCGGCAATAAAAATTACAGCAGACATTACAAGGATTGATTTGAAATGATTCATATTAATTTAGTTAAATAATTTACTTACCCAGATATTTTTAGAAAGTTTGAACCGACATAATACTTTTTTCAGCGGTAATAATTGACGTACCATTTTCAATCGTTGTTACATACACTTTCATGTCTATCCCAAATGCGGCCTTGTATGCTTTTTCAATGCGGCCAGATATTTCTTCGATAGCATCTTCTTTTATAAGGTTAATGGAGCATCCGCCAAAACCGCCACCCATCATTCTTGCACCCAACCCAGATGGTTCATTGGTAACAAAGTTAACCATAAAGTCAAGCTCTTTGCAGCTTACATCATATAACTCACTAAGCCCCTTATGAGTAGCAAACATTTTTTTACCAAAGCTTACCATGTCGCTGTTTTCTAAATCAATACAAGCATCCTGTAAGCGCTGTATTTCTTCCACAATAAAACTACACCGGAGATATACTTTTTCATCCTGGGGCAATACATATTCATCCAGCATAGTGAGACTTACATCCCTTAATTTTTTTACTTCCGGATGATGTTGCTGTATCATTGCCACACCTGCTTCGCATTGCAACCGCCTGGTGTTGTATTCGGATGAAGCCAGTGAATGTTTGATATTGGTATCAAACAATACAATCCGGATGCCTTTCATATCGAATGGTTTGTACTCGTATTGCAATGAGCGGCAGTCTAATTTTATTACATGATCTCTTTTACCAAACATACTTGCAAACTGATCCATGATACCACATTGAACACCTACATATTTATTCTCTGCCTGCTGTGCCATTTTTACCATGGCCATTTTATCAAGGCCTAATGAAAACATTTCATTCAAAGCAAACAATACCGCACATTCCACAGCAGCAGATGAAGACATGCCCGAACCGGTCGGTATATCTCCACCAATCACACAATTGAAACCAGCAATTGAATAGCCCGCCTTTTGCAACTGATCAATTACGCTATTGATGTACACAGACCAATGGCCTTCTATTTTTTCAAGCTTATTTATATCAGTTTCATATTCTTCATTCATATCAGCGGCAATAAAATGGCATTGATCGCTATTACTAATTGCAGCTGCTACATAAATGGCTTTATTGATGGCAGCGGGTAAAACGAAACCATCATTGTAATCAGTATGTTCGCCAATCAGGTTAACTCTGCCAGGGCTGCGAACAAGCAATGGCTCGCTATTAAATACCTGGCTGAATTTTTCTGCTATTGCGTTAGCAACTTTATTTGTAGTGATTGTTTCCATTGTATGATGCTGTATATATTATTTTATAAAAAGTAAAACGGGGTTTACTGCACCACCGGAAATGAAGCGATCCTTAACCTTGCTGCACCCATTGGTATCAATTCTATCAATTGTTCTTTTGTCGTAACTTTTACCGGGCTTTGTGGTAACATATCACACAAACCATTTTTATCCAGTATCCATTCAGGAATAATTTTACCTTTTGCTTTTAATGTAAATGGTACCGCATCCTGTGTAAAAGGAAAGTTATTTGCAGGCCATGGTTTTTTAATTATTTCAAACTGGCTTTCTAATGGCTGCTCATTTAATACCAACCCGTAATTCCACATGCTTGCCGGGTAGATTTCATAAGCGGGCCAATTGGACTGATCTACATTTGCCTGCCATTTTGAATCACCAATCGCAGACTTTTTACTGTCCATTTGTTTATAGGTCTCATCAATTTTTAAAGAAAATGTGAGTGGGCCATAGCTGATGCTTACACTGTTTTTGTTTTTCACCCAGTCTTCTTTTTTTAGTTTCATTGGCAACACCAATTCCACCAAGTCACCCTGCTTCCATTTCCTCTCAATTCTTGCATACGACCCGGCTTCAAAGCCCACTGTTTGTACCACGCCATTTATTGTCAGTTTTGCATCGCCACACCAGTTAGGTATACGCAGGTACAAAGGAAAATTTGCAGGGCTTGCAGTATTGACTTCAATTTTTATATTTTCATCAAATGGATAATGCGTAGTTTGTTTTAAAGTAACAGCACTACCTTTTCCTGTACCCACTTTTGCACTTACTTCGCTGCTGTTATACAATATGGCAGCAATGCCATTATCAGGAGTAGCCATCCATAAATGCTCGGCATAATATGGCCAGCCCATAGCATGGTTGTGCTGGCAACAACGGCTGCTGAAAGGGTTCATCATTAAAAATGGCCCTTCGTTTTGCAGGCCGGGTGCATGGTTGCGGCTATCGCTTACCACCATGTTTGGTGCAGTTAAATAGCGCAATCCTTTAAAGTCGGGCATCACTGCGGCCGGGTAAGTATTAAAAGCTACCTCTTCGCAATGATCGGCCCACATGGGGTCTCCGGTAATACCTGTTAATATTTCATCGCTGGCCATTTGCTCTACCATGCCACATGTTTCCACTGCCTGCCTTGGATCATCAAAACCTTTTCTTGCATTTTCATCTGCACCAAACATACCACCCGGCACCTGGCCATAAAGGGTTCTTACCAAATAAAAATCATTGTAAGTGGCGTTAAGATAGCTGCTGTCCTTTATTTGCATGTAATAAGTAGCAGGCTCCCTAAAACATTGTGCAATATTTACATTGTGCCAATTGGGTAGATTATTTTTTTGCGACCAGTCGGCGGTGTTGCGGTGAATTTTATTTGCAAGATCAAGTAACCACTTTTCGCCGGTACGGTTATACAACCAGTAGATGCTGTAAAGGTTATCGCCACCCCTGCTGTTTTCCCAATAAATTTTTAATAACTTTTCATCGGGCACGGTTAGCTGCCATTTAAAATACTTTGCCATAAATGGAATTACCCGTGCATCATTACTGTATTCGTAATACGATTGCATGCACCATAGCATTAGCATATTGGGCCACAAATCGGGCGTATTGCCTTTATTATCCTGGTGATCGTTTTCAACTACACGGGGGCCAAAATAACCATCTGCCTGCTGGCTTTCAAAAACCTTATTCAACCATAATTTTGTTTCTGCAATTATTTTTTCATCTTTTAAAACATAGCCGAGGTTGCCATATCCTTTTAACCAGTAAGGCACTTCTTCCCAGCCATGATCCCCTTTGCCGTTCCCGCTAAACCAGGCATTGTCTTTCTTATCTAACCACGCACTTATTTCACCCAGCTTCCCTGTTAATCCGTCTCTTTGTAATTCCAGGTATTTTAAAATCCAGCCTTGTGGTTTTATAGAACCCACTGGTAATTTTATAAACGAAAGTGGTTGCAACGGTCTTTTGTTACTGATGTAAAATTTATTTAAATCCTTTGTGGCAGGGCGTTTTATATTGGTAACACGTTCATTGCCCTGTTGCGCCCTGGCTGATTGTGTAACGGATATGGCAAACATAAAAAACAACATCAAAATAAAAACCTTTACTGATTTCATACTATTTATTATTTTATTGAAAACTATTTTTATTGTTATTGATTTTAAAAAAACTGCAGTTGAGAATCATTTCTTTTCTAACTCAACTTGATTTTTTTGTCTGAATTAGCGTAGGTTTAACCCAACGGTATTATATTATTTTTATCAATTTCTCTTTTATTTAAAATCCGTTATAAAATTAAAGCTGTTCGCCATGAAACTATTTTGGTACTAATTAACTGTTTGAACATTCCCGTATTATTTTATTGCTACTGGTCTCTTACTTATTTATCACCCGTCCTTTTATCATCCATACTTCCGTACTGTTATCGCTGTATGCATTGGTAGAAGTTAGGGCAATTATGGTGTTATCATCCAGGACACACAATGAATTCCACAGGCCCTGTTTATTTAACGGAACAGCAAATGGAATAGTTGTATAACCAAAGTTTTTCCCATCTTTATCTCCAACAGCCACGTGCATACAAGCCTGGTTCCAATCCTTATTCCTGCCCTTTGTACTTTGGTAAGATAAGATGGTTTCGCCTGTTTGCAATTGCTTTAAATAAGGAGCTCCGGCATAAATTGAATCTGCTAAAGGCGGCGCCAGTGCAGCATTGCGATTAAGGCTTGTTCCACTTACTAATTCCGTCCATTTACCATCAATTGTTGTTCTTATAATAGATGGTTTAAAATCAACGGCTCCATTATCTTCTATTGAAAACAATATTTCGTTTTTTTCTTTTAATAAAATGGGTACCGGCATGCCATCTCTTTTTCCCGCCCGAAAGCTAACAATCTGTGGCTGGGTTGTCCAGCTTAATCCATTATCCATGGAACGAAAAATAGAAATATTCTGTTCGTTACTCGTTGTATAAATACCTTCGTTACTAAAAAATAATTGTATTTCTCCGGAGGGTAATTGTATCTGTGAAGGCTCCCAGCAGCCATCTTCAAATTTTGATCCTGCTTCATACAATAAGCGTTCATCCTTCCAGGTAAGGCCACCATCATAACTTTTTTTTGTGCGGATACCAAAGTGTTTAGATGAATCAATGGGCGAAGGACGGGGGTTATAGGATACCAGCAAAGAGTGGTCTTTTAACTCCAGTATTTCGGGCACTGCCATGTTGATACCATTTTGCCTGGAGGCTACCATTACTGGTGCTGACCATCTATTTCCTTTATCAAAACTTTTAGTGCACTCAATATTACCACCGGATATTTCATATACACAAAGCAAACTTTTATCGTGTAGCTGAATCATACGTGGATAACCACAATATCCAATAGACTGCCCCTTTTGTGGCGCAATGCATTTCATAGAAGTCTGATCCCAAATAATTGCATCTGCCCGAGTGGAAACATATTTCTTTATTAAACTGGTACCGGTTATAGCGCTATCCGTTATTTTATTACTGCAGGCCGCAGCAAATAATATAAAAGCTATACAAATGTCAATTTGTTTATACATGCTTATAAGTAATATTCACTGTAAATATTACACTATGGCGGGCTGCTGTTGGACCTGGTATCATTTGCAATCGTTTACATTAATAATCTAAAAAGAGGGTTATTGAAACATAACAAAAACTAAATTGTAAAGTAATGTAAACCCTTTAAGAATGTTAGTACTAAATCAAATCATAATTCATTCAAACCGTTTCATACGCAAATATTCTTCAATGGTTATTTTGCCTGATGCACTAATTAAATTTACCCTCTCCTCCTTACTTATAATTTTTAATACTTGAGGCACGGCAAATTAATTCCGGTTGCAACACCAGTTTAAAGGGTTTAAAGTTTGCACTCCTGCCGTTTTTAAACGCCTCAAAAAAAAGTTTAGCAGCTTCCACGCCCATCTGAACTGTTTGCTGGTTAACTGTAGAAAGAGATGGCGTGATGTATTCCCCAAAAGGTTCATTGGCAAAGCCAATAATAGCTATCTCGTCCGGTATTTTTTTGTTAGCAGCTTTTATAACCTGCATGGCACCCAAGGCAGTAAAATCCTCTACCGCAAAAACTCCATCCGGCACCGCTGATAGAGATAATAATTTTTTCATGCAATCCCTGCCAGATTCAATACTTACTTTACCATACATTATCAGGTCATCATCTACCGGGATGGCATGTACATTTAACGCATCAATATATCCTTTAAGACGTTGGTTAAAAATGCTTACATGTTGCTGCCCGCCAATATGTGCAATGCGCCTGCAGCCCTGCATTACCAGGTGTTTGGTGGCCGCAAATGCGCCTGCATAATCATCAACTACTACAGAGGATACTTCCAGTGTATCAACAGCCCGGTCGAAAAGTACCAGCGGCACTCCACGTTTTTTTATTTCACTATAATGATCCAGGTTAATGGTTTCTTTTGAAATAGATGCTAATACCCCATCCACCTGTGCCTGTAAAAAAGTTTGCACACCCCGTTTTTCATTTTCATACAATTCGTTGGTTTGATAAATGAGCACATTGTAATTATTTTCGTTGGCTACTTTTTCAATGCCATGTACCACAGAACCAAAAAAATTTATTTCTGCACTGGGAATAATTACACCGATAATATTTGATTTTCCGGACCGGAGAGAGGATGCTATTTTATTAGGCTGGTATTTAAATTTTTCTGCTGTTTCCCTTACTATTTTTTTTGTTGATTCCTTTATTGCCGGATGATTATTCAGTGCCCTGGAAACTGTTGCCGCAGTAATATTTAATTCCCTTGCAATATCCGTTAGTGTTACTTTTAAAATATTGTCACTCATGGTTGCATCATTAAAATAAAAGAGTTGCCTTGCAGATTTATTATTTGCTGTAGGTTGTGGCTGATTAAATTTAAATGAGCAGGCATTGGGCTAATTTTTTATTAAATAAATCCGGTGTAGAAACACCGGATTTTAACAAACGATTGCTCTATAAAAAAAATCATTGCATTTTATTGCCCTTCATTTAATTTCCTGATCAGGTTTACTTCATCTGTGCGATAGGCTGTACCATCTTTTTTAAAAATATCATGAAACCATTCTGTGGGTTGGCTGCCATCTGCCAAAGGTGTATCCCATGCATAAATAGTATTGGTCTTTCCATCTACAAAACCCCAATTAATAGCACCCACTTTTTCATTTTTTAACATGGGCAGCACTGTTGCAAAACGACTGTTCCGGGTACGTGCCATATACTCTGTGCAAATAAGTGGCTTTCCATTTGCTTTCAAAACCTGAACCACTTGTTTATGCAAAGATGCCTCCTGGTAATCATGATAAGTAATTACATCGGAATGGGTCAATTGAAAGGCATTGAGTTTTTCTAAATTCCATGCCCATAGCCCGGCAGACACCGGCTGATCGGGATTTACTTCACGTGCCCATTCAAATATTTTTGTCAGTAATGGCAGCGAAGAATCACCTTTGTTATTATTACCAGGCTCATTATAAAGGTCCCATAATAAAATTCTTTTATCATGACCAAAAAAAGTAAGCACATCCTTTACATATTTTTCTAAACCGGGGTAAGCAGCTGTATCAAAAGTTGCTGGCTGTCCGGGGTCCTGCACCCATCCTGAGTTGTGTATCCCTATTTTAGGGGCAGGTTGTTTACCAGCCTTGGGTTCCTTGTTCCAGCAGTCATCAAAAAAAACAAATAGGGGTTGAATATGGTGTTTATCTGCGATGGTTAAAAACTCTCCTACTCTTTTTTTAAACCCTTCAGGATCCTGTTTCCAGGCAATTGAATGTAAGAATACCCTCATCGTATTAAAGCCAATACCCTGCGCCCAGCCCAATTCTTTATCAATGGTTGCTGGATCAAAACTTTCGGCCTGCCACATTTCTAACTGATTAATTGCATTGGCAGGAATGTAATTTGCACCGGTAATCCATTTGTGCTGGCTATACCAGGCATTTGCTTTTTCTACAGACCATACCGTACCAGTTACAGGAACAGTGTTTACGATCTTCTTACTTTTTTGTGCCTGTGTTGCTGTGGCAGAAACCAATAAAAATAGCAGGGCGAACAACCTTATGCTTTTAGACATACTTTATTAAATTAAGAGTTTAAATATTGGTTTAAAATGTATTGTTTTTATAGAATTCAATGTCTGTATTAACCTATTGCTGTAACTGTTGTATCAATAATACAACGTCTCCCCTTTTTGAAAAATTGGTGTTGTTCTTTTTTACAAGTTCACTGATCAGTTGTTTTTTATCCGGAAAAATAGTTGTCAGCAATTTGCTGTTGCCAGCCTTCAGATACTTCCCGTCTTTTAAAATGCGGAAGTTAAAACCCTGTATCACCTTAAAATCATCCGGAAGTTTTAAGCCATACACGTTACCATTTTTTAGCAGCGTTGTTAATGAAGTAACACTGGCTGATGATACCGAAGCTCCATATCCAATGGGCTCTCCCGGCTCTTCAATAGTGGCGGTGAATTCCATAAAAAGCGGCAGGCTCGTTTTTGCAAGCAGTTCATAAAACTTGTCTTCAACCGGTATAAATTTTCTGCCGCTGATAAAAACAGTGTCCACGCTTGCCGGATCGCTGATGGCCATAAAGCGGCCACCATTATCAAAAATCATTTCGTTAGTTAAAATATTATAATTGAGTGATTGCTCGTATAAGGTTCCTGATTTCACCAGTACTTTGCCCTGCTTAAACGAATCGAACACGTAATGGGCAAGCTGCACCGGCTGGGCATTTACCGGCAATAGTGCTATCATGTTCATTACTATAAAAAAATATTTTACCAACGTCTATTTATTTTTAAATTTCATTTCCAGCACTTTCATATAATAGCCGCCTACCACGCTTCTTGCCTGAAAGCCTACCTGCTTTCCATCGGTTGTTTCGTGCCAGTCGCTGATGGGCACACGGGAAGTTGTTTGTGTGGCATACTTATACATTGGGTCAGCCAACGCATGAAAATCTTTGTCGTTATCTGCTAAAACAGACGTCCATATTACCCAGTCTGATTTGGTATAGGTTTTCCTGCTGTCAAGCGGTAACCCAAAATCATTTTGTTTGGTAAGATAATATTTCACTTCCTTTTCATACACTTCTTTGGGGAAGTAATTCAGTTTTAAAACCTTGTCCCAAACCAGGTTGTACTTCTGGCTCCAGGTTCCTTTATCATTAAAGGTTAAAGAATAATGATTGCCATCAGCAGCCATCGCCATCCATTTTTTTACCATCTCTTTT
>JANYFT010000083.1 GCA_025359625.1 Ferruginibacter sp. | reverse complement strand
GGGCTTGAGGCTGGACAGATTGTTGTAGTATCTTTTATTTTATTGATCAGTTACCTGCTGGTAAATAAATTAAAGCTTAACAGGAAATGGTGGGTTTGGTCATTATCAATTTTGGCTATTCTGATTGCAGCAAATATGATGGTAGATAGATGGCCTCAAGTAAAATAGGAGTAATCCAGATATATCGTATGTAAAAGAAGCTATGTAAAATAGTAAATCAATTACGGTGCAATAGATAAAATAGATTACAACGCAGCAGGGCCAAACTCCCTCTCTTTTGGAGAGAGGCTGGGGTAGGGTAAAACGAACTATAAGCTATCTGGTAATTTTATAAATAACAAAAAATATTCCATCCGCATGGTGCAAACAATAGTAGTTTTCATTCTTTCAGTATCGCTTTTTTGCAAGCCTGCTTTTTGCCAGCAAACACATACCAGCCGGGCATTAAAAGATTCTGTTGAAAACCGGTACCTAAAACAAGGCGCTTACCACTATAGCTATTTTTCAAACGAATGGCAAAGTAATGTAGATAGTGCACTGGCTATTACACCAGACAATGATTATTTATGGCAGCAAAAAGCCATGCCTTATTTTAAATGCCGGAAGTACGAAGTGGGCATGCAATATTTAGACAAAGCGGTAGTGTTAAACCCAAAAGAATATTTAGGTTATCGTGGATTTATCAAATGTATATTTTCAAAAAATTATGCGGATGCCATCATTGACTTTAGCAATGCAACAAAGCTCAATGACGATAAAACTGAAATGGAACATCCTTATAGTTTTTATATTGGCATCAGCTATCTGCAATTAAATAAATTTGATAGTGCCATCAGATATCTTACTAAAACGGTAGAAACAGAATCTCCTTCGGGCAGCACTCCCCTCATCCATTTTATGGATTGGTTTTATTTGGGCATTGCCCAGTATGAATCAAAAAATTATACAGCAGCCATTGCTTTTTTTGATAAAAACCTTCAACAATACAGTCACTTTTCTGAAGCCAAATTTTATAAAGCAATATGCCTGCATAAATTACATATCAAAAAAGAAGAAGCACTGGTGCTTTTTGAAGAAGCAGCAATTGATTTTAAAAATGGATATAGTTTTACAGAAGATAATTGTGTGTACGAAAAATACCCATATCAATTAAGTGAGTACATAGTCAAATACCATGGTGTAAGTATGTAAAACCATTTATATTATTTTTTGTTGTCTTTAAAACGAATATTAATTCAGTTAATTTTTAAAAAAATTCTATGAAAAAATTTTGTGTTTTTCTTTTTATTTTTTGTGCTCACCTCCATACTTATGCCCAGGATATTAAAAACAATCCGGGCAGCAACCACGGCAACCGTTTTGAACAATTAGGCACCATCCTGCCAACGCCCAACGAGTACCGTACCGCAAGCGGTGCACCTGGGCCTAAGTACTGGCAGCAACGGTGCGATTATGATATCGTTTGCCAGTTGGATGAGCCCAATCGCAGGCTGAATGGTAAAGAAACCATCACCTACTTCAACAATTCGCCAGACCAGTTAACTTACCTCTGGATACAATTGGATGAAAACGAACACAGCAGCAAAAACAACTCCGGTTACCAGGCCAGCAACCTGATGCAAAAGAGCATTACAGAGGCAGATATACTTCGTTACAGTGGCAAAACAGACAAAGAGTATGGCGATAATATTTTAAAAGTAACAGACGCCTTGGGTAGGGAACTAACCTACACCATCAACAAAACAATGATGCGTATCGAGTTGCCGCAAACATTAAAACCTGGTGAGCAGTTTATTTTAAAAATTCAATGGAATTACAATATCAGCGACCGCATAAAATATGGTGGCCGTGGTGGGTACGAATATTTTCCTGAAGATGGAAATGATTTGTATACTATGACACAATGGTATCCACGCCTCTGCGTCTACAGCGATTTCCAGGGATGGCAGAACCACCAGTTTGCGGGCAGCGGAGAGTTTGCATTAACCTTTGGTAATTTTAAAGTAGCCATTACGGTGCCTGCAGACCATGTGGTAATGGGCACTGGTGAAGCACAAAATTACCAGCAGGTTTTATCGCCTGCACAATTTGCCCGCTGGCAAAAGGCACAAACAGCAACTGACGTAACAGAAATTGTAACGTTAGAAGAAGCCAAAGCAAGAGAGAAACAAAAATTGACTCAAACAAAAACCTGGATATTTAAAGCCAGCATGGTTCGTGATTTCGCCTGGGGCAGCAGCCGTAAATTTATATGGGATGCTATGCCCACAAAAGTAGAAGGCAAAAAAGTGATGTGCATGAGCGCCTATGGAAAAGAAGCGTATAACCTATACCGTAAGTTTAGTACAAAAGTGGTGGCACATACCATTAAAAGCTATTCCAAATTTACTATCCCTTACCCCTACCCTGTGGCACAAAGTATTGAAGCCGCCAACGGTATGGAATACCCCATGATATGTTTTAACTATGGCCGTTGCGAAAAAGACGGCACTTACAGTGAAGGCACAAAAAATGGTATGCTGGGTGTGGTGATACACGAAGTAGGCCATAACTTTTTTCCGATGATCATCAACAGCGATGAAAGGCAATGGACCTGGATGGATGAAGGGCTTAATTCTTTCTGCGAATATTTAACCGAAGAATTATGGGACAATAAATACCCTGTAGGCAAAGGGCCAGCCTACAAAATTGTAGATTACATGAAGCTGCCCAAAGATCAGCTGGAACCCATTATGACCAACAGCGAAAACATCATCCAGTTTGGGCCCAATGCCTATAGCAAACCTTCTACCGGTTTAAATATGCTGAGAGAAACTATAGTTGGCAGAGAATTATTCGATTATGCTTTTAAAGAATATGCAAGGCGCTGGGCTTTTAAACATCCAACGCCTGCAGATCTTTTCAGAACCATGGAAGATGCAAGTGGTGAAGACCTCGATTGGTTTTGGCGTGGTTGGTTCTATGGCACCGAGCCTTGCGATATTGCTTTGGATACTGTAAAATGGGCCACCCTGACCACCGATGGAGGCAACCCAAAAATTGGTGGCAACACCATTACACAAAAAGTAGCCAAACCAATTTTAAATCTTTTTGAGGATGTATCAAAAATAAGAAACAGGGAAGATAAAAAAATTACTTTCGCCACTGATGCAGATACCACACTCAGGGATTTTTACTGGCGCTACGACAGGGGCCTGGCAAAAGTTGACAGTACATCTTTACAAGTAATCATTCCGGTAGCTGTAGCAGATACCTTTGCCAACCAGCAAAAAACTGATCTTGCAGGCAAGAAAAATATGTATGAGTTAACGTTTAGTAACAAAGGTGGTTTGGTAATGCCCATCATAATAGAATGGACGTTCAAAGATGGCACCAAAGAAGTTGACCGCATACCCGTACAGATCTGGCGCAAGAACGAAAACAAGGTGATAAAAACATTTTTAAAAGATAAAGAAGTAGCCTCCATAAAATTAGACCCGATGAGAGAAACGGCAGATATCAACGAAAGCAACAACGTCTGGCCGGCTGTTGAAACTCCCAGCAGTTTTCAATTGTTTAAAGCCCGTACAGACGGCGGCCGTGGCGGCGCAACAGGCAATGTAAACCCGATGCAAAAGGAAATTAAAAACTAATTGCGATATTAAATTTACCAAGCCGCTCAGATATATGAGCGGCTTTTTTATTAGTCAAAATTTTTTTGTCCGGGCTAAGAAGCAATATGGGGCATTGTTGCCCTCTTGTGCCGAATACCTATATGGTACTTTGACCTTCACTTTTAAGTTCATAAATTTATTCGCTATTTAATAAAATTTGCACATTTAGACAAGACTGCTGTTTTAATTATTATTATTGTATGTCGTTCACATTTTAGTAAAAGATAACCTTGAAAAATACAGCTCCACCCTTTCTCTTTTATTTTATAACATTCCCGTTAGTAATAATTGCTCATAAAATTGCCCCCAGTAGTTTGGCCTGACCTGGTCTTGATATATTGGTCTATGCAGGCATTGCTTGTAAGTATATTTCTCCTTATTAAAAATATTTTCCGCTATTCAGTTGACAAAGGCGTGAAATATGTTTGTATAATACATGTTGTTGGATTTATCGGTCTTCTATGTCTAATAGTGCTTTAATTTTAGGCTACTTGTACATGCTAATATCCCGGTCAGCGACAATTTAAATTGCACCCGCCAATATTTGAATAGCCATATTTTAAAATTAAATTTGTAAAAATATATTTTATATGGAAGCAGCAAACATTCGTCAAAAATTACATCAATATGTAGATTCAGGAGATGAAAAATTATTGAAATTAATGTATGCAATTGCAAAGGAATATAATGATGAGGATGACTTTGAATTTGAATTCAGTGCCGGAGAAATTCTGGAGTTTGAAGAAAGAAGGGTGAAAAGGATAAATGGTGAAAGTAAAATTTATGATTGGGATGAAGCGAAAACAATTATAACAGGTAAAAGTAAAACCGAATGAACTTTATATTAAAAGTACAGTTGGAAGCTACTCTTGATCTGCAGGAAGCTTTTGACTGATATGAGATTCAACAGCTCGGGTTGGGATATGAATTTATTGAGGAAGTAGAAAATGGATTTAAAAAGATATGCTCTCATCCGGAATATTATAAAGCAGTTAATGAAAGGTTTAGGAGAATTAAAATTAGCCGCTTTCCTTATCTGATAATTTATGAAGTTGAAAACATTACTGTGATCATAAACTCAGTAAGACACGGTAGCCGAAAACCAAAGTTTTAAAATAGGTCGATTTATCCATTATTTATGTTCTTTCGTCTTTCTCTCAGTAAAAGAATACTTCCAATTCCTGTAAGGAGAAGTCCCGGAAATATATAAATACGATCTTCAAAAATAAAATAGGATATTACTGTACCTAAACTTCCCATTATTGCGACTACTACTCCATAATTCATATTGTCTTTTAATTGCTCCTTCTCATTTTCGCTGATTACATCTCTAGCAACCCGCCTTGCCAAATCTTCCGAAAATCCTTGCTTCTCTAAGCGTGCATATATCACTTCTTCACTTAATCCAGAATGTTTAAGCTTTAAACCAGCTAAGTATGCTTTGGTGGTTTCTGCATCCATTGTTAAAATTATTTTAAATGAAATGTTTCTCAGCGTATGCAGCCAATTTTTAAGATTTACATGCCATAAAAATTACTCGTGATTCAAATATATGTGAATGTTTTAGTTTGAAATTACTAAACACTATCTGATTTTATAATTCTTCCAACATCCTAACCAAACAAAAACTCTACATCCTCCTTACTAAGCTGCTTCACAAATCCCTCATTGTCGCCAATTAAATTATCGCTGAGCTCCTTTTTTCTTTGTTGCAGTTGAATGATCTTTTCTTCAATCGTATCCTTGCAGATCATCTTGTAGGCGAATACATTTTTAGTTTGTCCAATGCGGTGTGTTCTGTCAATGGCTTGTTGTTGCACGGCGTTGTTCCACCAGGGATCAAAAAGAAAAACATAATCTGCTGCCGTTAAGGTAAGGCCGGTATTACCCGCCATCAGGCTTATTAAAAATACATGGGTAGTATTGCCAGGCTCCTGGAACTCTGCTACCATGGCGGCTCTTTGTTTGGGTGGTGTACTGCCATCCAACTGGTAAAAAGAAATCCCCTTTTTAGTGAAGGTTTCTGCCAACAAGTTCAGCATTTTGGTAAACTGCGAAAACACCAGCACTTTATGGTTCCCGAGGTTAGCCAGTTCCTCCAGCAGCATTTCTGTCTTCACCGAATGCCCCGTAGATTGTTCTTCTCCGGACAATAATAAAGTAGAATTACATACCTGTTTTAATTTCATTATACCTTGCAAAACCGCCAGTTTGCTTTTACCAAGGCCTTCTGTTTTGATGTTTAAAAATAAGTTGTTTTTTATACCTTCTTTAATGCCTTCGTACATATCTTTTTGTGCCATACCCATATTGCACCACAAGATAGATTCTGTTTTTTCAGGCAGGTCTTTGGCCACCTGCTCTTTGGTGCGGCGAAGGATAAAAGGTGCCGTTAGTTTTTGCAGCATCGCTATCTTTTCTTCATTACGGTCACGGTCAATGGCATCGGCATATTCCCGTTTAAAAAATTCTTTGCTACCAAACATACCCGGTAATAAAAACTCCAGTTGAGAGTACAGGTCGAAGGTATTGTTCATTACCGGCGTGCCGCTTAATGCTATCCGGCTGCGGATTTGCAACTGGTAAATAGCCCTTGTACTTTGGGCGAATGGATTTTTAATATTGTGGCTTTCATCCACCACGGCTACATCAAAAACAAGCGTAGCCAATTGTTCTATATCCGAACGCATAGTGCCATAGCTGGTAATGCAAACATCCATCGTTGTGGCTGCAATGTTACTGATAGCCCTTGCCTGCCCGTGATGTACATAAGTACGCAAGTGCGGTGCAAATTTGGCCATCTCCTGCTGCCAGTTATAAATTAAAGAAGATGG
The DNA here is from genome assembly GCA_025359625.1 of Ferruginibacter sp. Classification (GTDB taxonomy): domain Bacteria; phylum Bacteroidota; class Bacteroidia; order Chitinophagales; family Chitinophagaceae; genus Ferruginibacter. The sequence continues at coordinate 305 of JANYFT010000083.1, read as the reverse complement.
GCAAACGATCAATACGATGCCATTGGTTAATTGCTCCAACCTGTCTACAATAAAGCAGATGGTTTGTAATGTTTTACCAAGCCCCATATCATCTGCCAAACAAGCACCGGCGTTTATTTCTGACAGCATTTTTAACCACTCAAATCCTTTTTGCTGATAAGGGCGCAGGGTAGCATTTATTTTTTTAGAAACAGGGTACAACAGTTCATCCGGTTGTTGCCAGCGCTCCCAGTTTTGCCACCATTTATCGCTGATAGTTATTTTTAATGGCTGATTGTCTGCGATGTTTTTTTGTTCGCTGATGG
>JANYFT010000012.1 GCA_025359625.1 Ferruginibacter sp. | reverse complement strand
AATTGGGCTATTATTTTCTGTTGGCTAAGTCCGTCAGTTTTTATTACTTCAATTCCATTACCGCATTGCCCGTGAGCATTTTTAAAAACCAGTTTGCCAGATTTGTTTGCAAGCAATTTTGCTGCAACGCCCGGATCGTTTTCCAACTCCTTCAATGAGGCATGCCCATGATGAATAAATTTGCAAACAAATCTGGCAAACTAGTTTTTAAAAATGCTCACGGGCAATGCGGTAATGGAATTGAAGTAATAAAAACTGACGGACTTAGCCAACAGAAAATAATAGCCCAATTGAAGAAAGGCGGGAATGACCTGGTGGAGGAATTTGTAGTGCAGCATCCGGATTTGATGCGCTTGTCGCCGTCTGGTTTAAATACGGTAAGAATAATCACACAGGTAAATAATCTGGGCAAAGTTGATATTATCGGGGCCAGACTAAGAATAACAATTAACTCGTCAGTGGATAACCTGGCAGCCGGAAATATAGCCGCACCGATAAATGTTAAGACAGGTAAACTGGAAGGCCCCGGTGTGTATAGCGATATTACAAGAGAAGAAGAATACCTGCACCCTGTTACAAAAACTGAAATTGTTGGTTTTAAAATTCCCTTTTGGAATGAAGCAATTGATATGGTAATTGCCGCGGCTTTGAATAATAAAAATAACAGGTCTGTAGGGTGGGATGTTGCCATTTCAGAAAGTGGACCTGAACTAATCGAGGGCAATCATAACTGGTGTAAATTATTATGGCAATTGCCAGTTAAAATGGGCTTAAAACCTTTGCTGGAGGGGTATCTTATAAAATAAAAACAAGCCATTTTTTGTGAGTCAATTAATTATTAATTGACTCACTTAGTCTTTAAAAAATTAAAAAATTGAATACAAAAGAGTTAGTAATTATTGGAGCTGGTAATGTAGGCGGATTTATAGCCTACAATCAGGATCTCTTTTTAAAGCAATATAATATAATAGGATTTTTGGATGATGATGTTAATAAAATCGGGAAACAATTTTATGGATATACAGTTATAGGAAGTACCGATAAGGCATCTTCTTTGTCAAAGGACACTGCAATTGTAATTGGCATAGGGTCGCCAAAAACAAAAAAAAACATCCATCAAAAATTGGTAGATAAAGGGTTTTCCTTTCCTTCATTTATTTCCAAAAATGTTTGGTTATCCAACCACGTAAAAATAGGTGAGGGAGTTATTATATATCCAGGTGTTTCTATAAACTACGAAACAATTGTAGAAGATTTTGTAATAATAAATATGAATTGTGCTATCGGGCATAATTGCCTTATTTCAAAATATTGCACTTTGGCACCTGGAGTAAATTTTGCAGGTTTTACAAAACTTGAAGAAGGGGCTGACATAGGTATTGGTGTTTCTTCAAAACAAAATATTTTAGTTGGCACTTATTCAATTGTTGGCGGTCAAAGTATGTTGGTTAAAAACGTTGCTGCTAATGCAACAGTAGCAGGTGTGCCTGCAAGTACAATCACAAAAATTCTCTAATGTTAAAATTAGTCTAATAAATTTTCATTAATTTTTTCTCAAAAAAGACCTGATTAAATAGGACGAATTATTCAGTATTTTATGCGAGAATGTATTTATAACTAAATATATGCAGAGAGCCAGGAAAGAAAAATAGCTGCAAGATTGCTATTTGTGTTAATTTATTTTAACGTTATTTTCACTATGTATTGTTGGCTTGGAAAAAACATAATTGATAAACCAAAAAGTTATAAAAGGCAGTGGTGTATTAAGTCGTGAATAATTTTCATAGTGGTATTTTAAAATTAAATCAAATCTGTAACTTCTGTTCCGCATAAAAACTTCCCCTATTTGATTGCCTGTATAGATTACCAGGTATTCAAGTATCCACAGACAAAAGTATATTTTTAAAAATAATTTCAGCGACTGAGGAGATACTGCATATTTTAAAGAAATAATTCCACCTGCAACAGTTAATATCGTCATTGGGTTTACCGGTATTTTTAGTTTGAGTATGTTCCAGCTAAAATTGGTAATGCCAGCCACGCTAAAAAGTAATGAAAATAATAATAAAGAAGATAAATAAATCAGTAATATTCTGGATGCAGTTTTCATGCAATCTTTTTCTTTTTTATAAACAATAGCCATCCATAAAATATTAATAAATCAATTAATAACGTAAACAGATAATGGTGGCTAAAATTAAAAGTGCTATTATAGTAAACATAAATTAAATACAGAGCAGTACATCTGATAATATTTGCTGCAATAATAGCCACAATACCACAAAGGCTAAAAACAATTTTTCTTTTAACAGGGTAAGGCAAAAGAAGCAGTATGCTAACGTAAGTAAACATTAAATTTATTCCATCGCAAGAATAAAAAATGCTAAATACCTTATTATTATTTTGAATGAGGAAATTGCGATGATTAACATGATCCTCTGCCCATGTCAAATCAAAGGGTGACAGGTTTGAAAAATTGATGCACTTAACAATGGACAGAGAAATAAAATTGGTCAGTGGCCTGTCAATAACCCCGGTAGGGCTAAGAAATTGACCATAAGTAATATGCCATGCTAAAAACAATAAAGTAAACCGTATTAGAAAACGAAGAATTTGTTTTTTAGCCGCTGGAGTAGTTATATCGTATTGTAAATTTTCAAGTTTCATTTCAATAATTATAATTTTAAAAGTTTTTTAAAAAATATAAGACTTCTATAATCTTGCTTCTAAATTTTAATTTTAGTGTTTTTTGCTTTAAATAAAAATATAACCCCAGGTTGTTTTAATTTTTTTAAAAGCATCAGCATGATTTATTAAATAGAGATATCAATTCGTTCCTTAAAAACTTTTAAATGCAAACAGTAAAATTACCGAAAAATATTTCTTCATTTTAAATATATCTGTTCTTGTTTTGTATTCTAAATCTGTTGATATAAATATGAGTTGCGTTCTATAAATTTTTATTATTCTTTTAAATAAAATAAAATAGAAACATAAAGCTTCATAAAAATATTATTGCTATTTTTCTCTACTGCATTTGTGGGTACACATTAAGTCCATTGCTATTATTTATTTACCAACGAATTATTAAATTGACACAATAATTTAATATACATACAATTGATTCAAAATGAAATTCCTTTTGAAATAAAGTCATTTAAACATTTTGCCTTTATTTTAAAATCACCCATCTTTTATAATTTTAAAAGACTGTTTTAAATTAAAAGCAACTATTAAATTGTAAATGGACTCTGCATTAAAATATGAATAAAAAAATCTGGCTCTCGTCACCCCACATGGGCGGTAAAGAACAAGTATATGTAAAAGAAGCCTTCGATACTAACTGGATTGCTCCCCTAGGTCCACATGTTGATGGTTTTGAAAATGATCTTTGCAATTTTATAGGTGTACAAGCTGCTGCAGCATTGAGTAGTGGTACGGCAGCAATTCATTTAGCACTTATACTGTTGGGTGTTAAGGCAGGCGATGAAGTTATTTGCCAAAGTTTTACTTTTTCAGCATCGGCAAATCCGATTGTATACCAGGGAGCCATTCCGGTGTTTGTAGATTCAGAATGCGATACCTGGAACATGTGCCCAAACCATTTACGCATTGCCATTAAAGATAGGATAGCAAAAGGTAAAATGCCGAAAGCCATTATTCCCGTTCATTTATATGGCATGCCCGCCAACATGAAAGAAATAATAAGTATTGCTGTTGAATTTGGCATTCCAATTATAGAAGACGCCGCCGAGGCAATTGGTTCCTCCATTAATAATAAGCCCTGTGGTAGTTTTGGTGTGCTGGGTGTATTATCTTTTAATGGTAATAAAATAATAACCACCAGCGGAGGTGGTGCCTTGATTTCTGATAATGAAAATCATATAAACCAAGCCCGTTTTTTGGCTACACAGGCAAGAGATGCAGCACCCCATTACCAGCATTCGCATATTGGTTATAACTACAGGATGAGTAACGTGTGCGCAGCTATTGGCCGTGGGCAAATGGAAGTATTAGTTGATAGAATAAGTCAAAGAAGAAGTAATTATGATTACTATGTAAAGCATCTTGGTGCTATAGATGGCATTACATTTTTAGCAGAACCTGCCGGATACTTTAGCAACCGCTGGCTAACCACCATTTTAGTGGATGCCTCAAAAACAAATGGCATAACAAGAGAAGATATAAGGCTGGCACTTGAAAAGGAAAATATTGAAAGCAGGCCATTATGGAAACCCATGCACCTTCAGCCGGTGTTTGCGGGAACAACTTTTTATGGAGATGGCACTTCGGAACGGTTATTTAAAAATGGCCTTTGCCTCCCCTCCGGATCAAATCTTGACAAGTTGGATTTGGATAGAGTGCTTAACGAAATTACAAAAGCGCTACAGTAGTTCCTGCTAATTTAAAAGGTAAAGAAATCTACTGCGGCTGTGTTATTAAAAATTATTTCTTTGCTATTCTTTAATAAGTACTGTACTACCTTTCCAATCATTGTTCTTCTATCAGAAAATTTACTAAATGCATGATTTTTTTTAAAAAATTTCTTATCCATTTTACTTAAAATCTCACCATGCTTTCTTTTTTTTATGATTTAAAGGGACAGTTTACGGTTCTCAATATTTTGACAGTGCTCTTTATTCTTGCATTTGTATTCAGCAAGTATCATAAAAAAAATCTTGCAAGGGTTTTATCAGGCATTTTGATAATAATATTTTTATTGTGTTCAACTGCCTGGCTGCCGGATTATCTGGCCGATAAATTAGAAAGAAAATATTCCCCATTCATGCTC
>JANYFT010000457.1 GCA_025359625.1 Ferruginibacter sp. | reverse complement strand
TGCTACTGGTATGCCGCTTAATTTACAGGCTGCTATATGTGACTGCATTGTCTGCGCATGCGTTATGTTTTTGTATTCCATAAACGCAAAGGTCTATAACCATACATTATTATGCAATAAGGGGTTGGTGGAGGGGATACGAAGAAAGAACATTAGCCATGGAGCATATCCCCAAGTATAAAATCTCACAGCCGGATAAACAGTTTAGAAAGGATCCAGCAACCTATTTAAACAACCAATCTTTTAACGATGAAATTATAATAAGAAATGAGCAAACAAATGGAAGTTACAACGGTAAACAATACAACAATAAAAATGCGGGCGTTAGCGCTGCCGCCGATAGATTATCTCGACACTTTGCCGAAATGGATATCCAGTGACAAGGCTGTAATCAAAGCCATTTGCAGTGGCATGACATTCATAGAAACGCCTGACAACCAAAAGGGCATGGCTATTAACGCCATTCTTTTCAAAATAGCGGTTAGCACTGCATGCCAGTTACCCACTGACGAACGACATATCAAAGCCCTTGAAATGGAGATGTTAAAATTTATGTCTGAAAACGATGCATTTTCAAAAATTACTTTTGAAGAAATACTAACTGCATTTAGGTTTAATGCTGCGGGCCGTTATGACGAGAAAGTGACGCATTACAATAACTTTTTTAACCTGGATTACTTGGGAGCAGTCTTAACAAAATGGGTAATTTATAAAAGGGAGATTGAGGCAAGGGCAAAAAGAGAACTGGTTAGAAAAAATCTTTTTGAGAACCATCTTGGACCTGAATTAAACGATGATCAAATTATTGAATTTTCTAAGAATGAATGGGGACGAACAGCAGACTTCATGTTCGTAATGGCAAAAGCATACAGCATTTTAAAAGACCGAAAAGAAATAAACAACGACCAGGTAAACCGGGACCGAATTATAGAGATGGCTCATATTAAGGCTACACAAATTTACAGGCAGCTACCCGAGCTTAATACATATGATCCCTATTCAGAGAACGAGACAGCTTTTAATATCATTTGCAAAAAAATTGCTGTTGCTGAGTATTTCAATGGAGGTTCATTTTAATCACTCTTAGATTCTTAACAGGATAAAATACCTGCGCTAACAGTAGCGGAAGATTTTAAATTTAAAATAACCTTGTAACTGAACTTAGAATTAAAAATTTACACATGGAGAAAAAGTTGAAAAAGGTTGATAGTTTAGAAAGGGCACAATTTAACCAGCAATTGATCGATTCAAAAATTGTCGCTATGAACATCGCATACAAAAGCGGGTCAGGGCTGGCAGTTGATACAGCGAATAAAGATTTGTTAGACACATTGAAAAAGGCCGGGATAAAGACTGATGACCCCTTGTATATTCAAATGCGTAATCATACATGGCAACAAAACCACCTTAAAGTGATTGGCTCTATTAACCTTTTGATGCAACAAAAGGGTCGTATGCCAACAACTACCGAAATAGTTGCACATTCAGGCCTTAGTGCTGAAACAGTTTACAAGCATTTGCGAGATTTTAAAGATCATGATTTGCATAAGCATGAACATGATAAGTTTAGGTTTATGGTTGACCGAGTGCTTTCAACTGTTTTTACATTGGGGGTCCAGGGTGATATCAGAGCATGCAAAGTATATCTCGATTATTTCGGGGCCAGCCAGCCGACCGTAAAAGTACCGGGCCAAAATAATTACATTCAAATAAATAATCTGCAAATTACTACAGATGAACTTGAAAGCTTGCCATCCGACACACTCCAACAAATTGAGAGTTTAATCAAAACTCCTGGAAAAGTTAACATGATAGAAAATGGCTTCATAAATAAAACTAAAAACGCTTCCTCTCCACCCAAAGTTCGTTCAAAGAATAGCATTCAAAACTCACAACATTAAAACAACAACATGCAAAACAAGGATTATCTTTTCTGTTTTCAAAACAAAAACTTTGGCTTTTGGCAGCCGGATGGCACTGGCGGCGTTACGATTAATAACAGTCCGTATTTTTTAGAGTTTGCGCCGGATGGATGGCAGGATATTACAATACAAAATATCAGAAACCGCAAGTATTGGGGGATTGAAAAGTTTGTTTACCCTGGTTAATGAAATGCAGCCCGTAAAAAAGTAGTAGATACAAAACATTTTCTTTGAAAAATTCCCTGGTAAGTCGGGGCTTTTTTTTTATCAAATATAGGCATGCCAAATAGAAAAAATAGTAAATGATTATACCCAAAAATGAAATTTTAATTGACTTGGTAAAGCCATTTACAGGACCTCGAAAGATGAATAATTTGCTTTGCTTTGTAAGTTGGTGAGGCAGGAATTAGTTCAGGTGTACCCACTTAAAGAAGTTATACAGATGCTAAAAGTTAGTGACGACACAATTGTAGAAGCTATTGAAAAAGGTCAATTAAAGCCTTTGAAAATTGGTGTACAGTGGAGAATTGATCGAGAGTAGCTAATAGATTACCTTGCAATCATAACAGCTAGCAAGAACAGGAAAGCAACCGCTAAAGCTTATTTATTATCGGACTTATTTTTCTTTAAACTCCTAAAACTAATGAGATGAAATTAATTCTTACAATCACTCTTTTAACCACATTTCTTAATTCATTTGCTCAATCTACAGGGACTAAAAAGGCTACAGTTTATGGATCATTTTACGGATTACTTGATGTAAAGGCAGTAAAGCCGGGCGCCGGTGTTTATTTTGGTGTATCTCCAATCCGCCCAGCCGGCTTTGGCTTAGGCTTTCAGATGCTGCAGTTACCTGGATTAGCCGCAAAAACTTCAAAAATGGGAATTGATCTCTTTGGAGAGTTTCGATTATTTGCTAGAATGAAAAATTTTACACCATCATTGGCTTTCCAGTATGGAACATTCGGCTATAACGATGCAACATAGGTAAACTCAATGGGGAATATTACAATTAAAGGAAAACATACACTAGGCGCAAATTTTAATATCTGTCTTACCAATAAGCCATCCGGCAAAGGCTTTTCTTTTGGTTACTCCATTAAAAGGATTTCGTTTGAATCGATTTCCAAGAGTGGCAGCTACAGAACAATTGAACTGTCTGCACGAAATTATCACCTTGTAACAATGGGTTATAATTTTTAATTTCATCCATCAGGTTTACCGATATATTAATCACCCAATATCCTGAATAGCTGTTCCATTATAGGATATAGTTACTTTTTAAATACCCCATTCGTCGTAATAATCAGCTGACATTTGTCCATTGATAATGCATTATTGATGTTGAAAACAAAAGTGCTATTGTTGGAAGATTGGAAATGAAAAGCTCAAAAGTTTCTCTTGAAAGTTAAAATTAAGTTTTGAATTGGTTATGCAAACATTGATTTAAACAGGCAATTGATTGAAACCTTTAAATTAAAAATACAGAAAGCAGATAATGCGGATTTTTGATGGTCCTAGATGGGTCCATCACTCAAAATTGAAATCGTTTTGCGCTTAATAAAAAAGGGCTGATGTAAAAACACCGCCCTGAAAAGTTAAAAGCCATTTTGATATGGCATCGTAAAAATACTGGTTAAAAAGCAAGTAAAAAAGTCGCAATTTGCACCCCTTTTTGCACCCCATACATTTTAAAAATAACAAAACCCGCTATCGTAGCGAGTTTTCATTATTTAGTGGCGGAGAGTTAGGGATTCGAACCCCAGGACCTGTTACAGTCAACAGTTTTCAAGACTGCCGCAATCGACCGCTCTGCCAACTCTCCGGGTGCAAAATAATAGTGTTGAACTTTATCTACCAAAAATAAATTAAGATAATGCTGGTTTATTTAATCCCGAAGGCAGGCTTGTGCCCCGAATAGTAGTAACCACGGGCTTCTTACCATAGTACAGCCGTTGATAAATTATTTGATTTCATATCAAAAAAAAGACAATATTTATCCATAAAAATAAATCAATGAAAATAGTTGCCTTTATTCTACTCGTTTTTATGTGCAATGTTGCTATAGCACAAGCTGAAAAAGAAGCCATCAAAAAGCCGATCAATACATTTTTTGCCGGTATGAAAAGCAATGACACTGCACTCATAAACACTGCCGTTGATTCTTCCTGTTTCTTGTATTCCATCATGCAAACGAAAGAGGGTAAACAGTGTTGGAAAATGATAGGTTGAGTGACTTTTTTAAAACAGGTAGCTGCATTAAAAGGGAAAAATATTGACGAGCTGGCCGCTGGGTTTTGATATTAAAATTGATGGAGCCATGGCCATTGCATGGGTACCTTATAAATTATTTTTTAATGACCAGTTGTACCACTGCGGAGTAGATGTTTTCACGCTAATAAAACGGGGCGATGATTGGAAAATAATGGGTATCACTGACACCTCTAACTACAAGCAACTAATTTTATTTATCTGATGGATTTTTTCTTCCGTTATTTAATTTTTCAATAGTAGCTTCTAAACGAGCTATTTTGGTTTCCTCTTTCTTAGTGCCGGTAATCCACACAACGTATTCCTTTTTATTCGTAAATGAAAGACGTTCAAAAAATTCCTTGGCTGCAGGGTTTTTAGTAAATAGTTTTGCAAGCTCCGGTGGTGGTGTAATAATTCTTGCCCCGGTATTAATATATTCTAATTGAGCTGAGTCAGCAAAAACGTGTTTTATTTGTTCTGCTTTCTTAAATCGCATGGCACACCAAACATGATCCAATGATACCATTCTTACTCCTTCGTAACCTAATTGTGCAACGCATTCCCAATTGCAATCTCTTGAAAGATCACTTACTATTTTAGAAGTTAGCTTTGGATAAGCGATCCAAAGTTTTGAATTTTCGTTTAAAGAAGGTAACACATCCTTCAAAATATCCCTCAACTGATTTTTGCTTATTGCAAAAACCAATGCAAAATCAATTTTTTTTATTTTTAAAAGTGGCGTGATATTCTTGGCAAAAGATAACTTAATAAATTGCTTTTCTATAGTGGAAGGTAATCCTTGTATTAAAAGATTTTTTTCATCCTTTAATTGTAATTTTTCTAATATTGTTTGTGACGGTGCTAATACTTCCATAATTAAAAAGTTTAAAGGTTGGCTAAATACTTTATGCAATCAATAGAATTGAAATATAATAAGGAGTTTTTGAAAAGAAAAGGATAATATTCAGACAAAAAACGAAATAAGAATTTTAAAGGTACCACTTTTTTTTATTCTAACTACAAAAGGCCTCCCTTATAAAGGGAAGCCTTTTGTGGTATAAGATGCTTTTACTTATTAACGGGTTTATAATATTTTAAGGCCTCCTCCATATAACCTTTTATTTTCTCAATTCTATTAGCATCAGCCGGATGTGTGCTTAATATTTCAGGAGGTTTTTGCCCTCCGCTTGCTGCAGCCATTCTTTCCCAAAAAGTAATAGCTTCTCTTGGATTATAACCCGCCATTGCAGAAAAAATTAATCCATAATGATCTGCTTCATACTCCTGATTTCTGGAATTTGGAAGCGTATATCCTAACTGGCTCCCAGGGCCATAAACTGTATTAAAAATGCTGTTTACTTTCTGGTTGCCGGCTGTCGCCACATTAACAATGGCGCCCAATCCCTGTGTAAGCATTTCTTGGCTCATGCGTTCATTACCATGTTTGGCAACAGCATGTGTTATTTCGTGCCCCAATACAACGGCAAGTGCAGCTTCATTTTGTGTAACCGGTAATAGGCCTGTATATACTACAACTTTACCACCGGGCATACACCATGCGTTTACTTCTTTATTATCAACCAGGTTAAATTCCCACTTGTATCCGTTTAGTACATCAGCTTTTCCCTGTTTTGAATAATATTGTGTTATTGCAGTTGCAATTCGTGAGCCTACTCTCCTAACCATTTCCGCATCTCTGTTTGTACTGGTGCTTACTACATTATTTTTAGATAAAAAACTTTGATATTCTGCAACCGCCATTTCCTGTAGCTGGCTCTCTGGTAATAAGCTAAGCTGATTTCTGCCTGTTACTGCATTTCGGCTACAAGCAACAAATAGCGGCATAATAAATAAAACGATAATTATTTTTTTCATTGTAGATATTTTATATACCTGTAAACAATTGGCGTACCAATTTAAGAAATTAGAAGTTATCAAAAATTAGCTGCCGTAAATAATGAGAATATATTGGAGAAGATGAAAGTTTTATTTACGCCGGGCCTTGCGCCTGTCCCGATATTTAAAAATGGCTACACGGCTTTCGTTGCCTCTTAAAATTTTTATAATGTTTTTTTGATGAGTAAGGATGATGAGAGCAGCCACCAAAACTGCAAATATCCTGTAGATTACTACATCGTCATTCCATATCCATAATACACAAATAGGTAATGATAAACCAGCTAAAATTGAACTTAATGAAACATATCTTGTTAGAAATAAAACGAACAGAAAGACGCCTACACAACTAGCCGCAATAACGGGTTGTATGGCCAGCATCATCCCAAATAATGTTGCTACTCCTTTGCCACCTCTAAACTGTGCAAAAACGGGAAATACATGCCCCATTACAGCAGCAAGACCCAGCCCAACCATTAGATTGGTTCTTGCCCATTCATCATGCAGGTAAAAAGGAAGAAAATAATATAAGGAAACGGCAGCCATTCCTTTTAAAATATCAAAAACCATTACAATGGTACCATATTTTGAACCCAGCACCCTAAATGTATTGGTGGCGCCCATATTGCCACTACCATAATCCCGGATATCTACCCCGAAAAAATTTTTGCTTACGATTAAAGCTGTTGGTATAGAGCCAATAAAATAAGCAATAACTATTAAAAGTAATTCCTTCATTTGTTCTGTAGTAAGTTGAGTTTTACAAATATATTGAATATTCTTTGGCTCAGAATTTTTAATGTTAATTGAGATAGTTGAAAATTGCTTAGTTACTTTTAATAACCATTATTGCTATCCACTCTCCTTTCTGAACAGTAGAGATGTATTGAAATCCAACTTTTTTGACTGCGTCCTGTATAATGGGTTCATTCTCCTTTAAAAAGCCGCTTAAAAGTATTTTACATCCTCTATTTGAAACAGATTCAATTAACATGATATTAGCTTTTATTACATTTAAATTGATATTAGCCAAAATGATGTCATACTTTTCAACGACAGGAATAGCATTATGTTGTTCAATACTGATTTTATTACAACCATTTTGTAGGGTATTTTCTTTTGCATTGGTAATGCTCCATTCATCATTGTCAATTGCCAATACTTTTGTTGCGCCTAATTTCTCAGCCAAAATTGCCAGTATGCCAGTACCGGTACCAAAGTCCAATACACTTTTACCCGCAAAATCAAGACTTTCCATTTGCTGTACCATTAAATAAGTAGTTGCATGGTGACCCGTACCAAAACTCATTTTTGGCGTAATGATAATTTCATGCCGCACATGTTTAGCTGGCTGATGAAAATCTGCTCTGATGGCTACAAAATCATTTACCAGAACAGGCTCAAAGCTTAGTTCCCACTGCAGGTTCCAATTAATATTTTCAACAATTGTTTTTTGGTAAACCAATGTTGGAAATAATTTTCTGATGGTATTAAAAGCTGATTCATCAAATGTTGTTTCTGGTATAAATGCTTTTAGGTATTGACCCGTTTCTTCAAACCCTTCAAATTCCTGGTTGCTTAGCAAGGCAATTAGCTGTTCCGATTGATCGGCTCCAGTTGTTTCAAAAGTGAATGCTATATAATTCATAGAAAGTTCCATAATCCCGTAAAGGTGTGTTTATTTGTTAACCTGGCTTTTGCCCCTAAGAGGAGGTCTTCGGAGTACCTGATTTCATCATGCTTTAATAAAAGAACCACAATGTATGCCGAAAAGGAGGAGATACAACTGATTACCACATTGCTTCTTAAGGCTGACGACATTTTTTTATACTTCAAAATAGCGCATAAAAAAACTCCGGAGAAAATGTTTTTCCGGAGTAATAATTATATTGACATAAAATTAATTATTGTTGGGCCCTTCTCCTCTTGGTTGTGCCTCGGGCTTTGGCATCAATGCTTTACGGCTTAGTTTAAATTTACCCGTGCGCTGATCAATCTCTAATAATTTTACTTTAACCCTGTCACCTTCTTTAAAAATACCATCCATTGTTTCCAAACGTTTCCAGCTTATTTCACTAATGTGCAACAAACCTTCTTTCTTTGGCAGAAACTCTACAAAAGCACCGAATTCTTTAATACTCTTCACAGTACCTTCATAAGTGTCGCCAACAACTGGAACAGCCACCAATCCTTTGATCCAGTTAACTGCTTTATCCAAACTTTCTTTTGATGCGGAGAACACACTTACTTCACCCACATTGTTTACTTCTTCAATATTAATAGTAGCACCAGTTTCACGCTGCATTTCCTGAATCACTTTACCCCCTGGCCCGATAACTGCACCAATGTATTCTTTATCAATTGTTAATTTAACCATTCTTGGTGCATGTGGTTTCACGTCTTCTCTGTGGGCAGGCATGCAATTATACATTGCATCCAGAATATGCAGGCGCCCCTTGCGTGCCTGCTCCAAAGCCTGGCGCATAATATCCATACTTAAACCGTCAACTTTTATATCCATCTGCACACCGCAAATACCATCACGTGTACCAGTAACTTTAAAATCCATATCACCTAAATGGTCTTCATCGCCTAAAATATCAGTAAGCACAGCAAACTGGTCTTCCTTTTTAATAAGCCCCATTGCTACACCACTTACATGTTTTTTAACAGGTACGCCTGCATCCATTAAAGCCAGTGAACCAGCACAGACTGTAGCCATCGAAGAAGAACCGTTTGACTCCAGGATATCACTTACAACTCTTACTGTGTAAGGATATTCTTTACCGGGCATCATTTTCTTCAAAGAGCGCATGGCCAGATTGCCGTGGCCTACTTCTCTGCGGCCAACGCCCCTCATCATTTTTACTTCGCCTGTTGAAAAGGGAGGAAAATTATAATGCAAAATGAATTTGGTATAATCAGATTTGTGGGCACTTTCCACCAGTAACTCATCTAAAGGAGTTCCGAAGGTAACCGTAGTTAATGATTGTGTTTCGCCTCTAGTGAACAAAGAAGATCCATGTGGTGTTGGCAAAATACTGATTTCCATTGCTAAATTACGAACATCTTCCGTACCTCTTCCATCCAAACGTTTTCTGTCGTTCAGTATCATATCTCTCACTACATAATATTGTAACTCACCAAAATAATGCCCAATCAGCGCTTTATCTTCTGCCAATAATTCTTCACCTAAAAATTCTTTTACCTCAGTTTTTAACGCAGTATAAGCATCGGTTCTATCGTGTTTTGCTGAGGCTGATGCAGAAATAGCATACATTTTATCTTTTGCAAAAGCACTTATTTTTTCATTTAATTCTTCGTTGCGATATGGTTTGGTATATTCTCTTTTAACTGCACTGCCAACCTTGTCTCTCAAATCAGCTTGTGCTTTTATTTGAAGTTTAATTGCTTCATGCCCCAATTCAATTGCTTTTATAAGATCTTCTTCCTGGCACTCGTTTGCTTCACCTTCTACCATCATGATATTTTTTTCGGTAGCAGCAATAATAAATTCTAGATCACATTCTGCCAATTCGGTACGGCTGGGGTTAACAATGAAAGTTCCTTTTTTTCTACCAATGCGCACTTCAGAAATAATTTCCTGAATAGGTATATTTGAAACGGCCAAAGCTGCTGAGGCTGCTAAACAAGCCAATGCATCTGGTAAAACTTCTGCATCACTTGATAGAAGGCTTATTAATACCTGGACATCGCATAAATAATCTTCCGGAAATAAAGGCCTAAGTGCCCTGTCAATAAGACGACTTGTCAATATCTCATAATCGTTTAAACGGGCTTCTCTTTTAAAAAAAGAACCTGGTACACGACCTGCAGATGAAAATTTCTCCTGATAATCAACCGATAAAGGAAAAAAACTTTGGCCATCTTTTGGTTCTTTATTAGCCACGACAGTAGCCAATAAAATACAGTTTCCCTGACGAACAGTAACCGCTCCATCTGCCTGGCGGGCCATTTTGCCTGTTTCTATGGTTACCATACGGCCCTCACCTATATCAAATGTTACTGATTTAGTTGTTAAACTCATATAATTATTTATTATGAAATTAGAAAAAGGGCGTGCAATCGCCCATTATAAAAACGGGTATAAATAACAAGAATTCCCAACCGTAAAAATATAGTTGGGAATTAAATTATTTAAACATAGTATTTGTTATTTACGAAGACCTAACTTTTCAATTAAACCTCTGTAGCCAGTCAAATCGTGTTTGCTTAGATACGTCAATAAACGCTTGCGTTTACCTACCATCATCATCAATCCACGCTGAGAGGAGAAGTCTTTTTTGTTAGTTTTAAGATGATCAGAAATATGGTTGATACGCTCTGTTAACAGTGCAACCTGACCTTCAATTGATCCTGTA
>JANYFT010000447.1 GCA_025359625.1 Ferruginibacter sp. | reverse complement strand
ATATGTTTAAACGCATCTATCTGCTTTAACCCCTCAATAGCCGATGTTACAGATATGGGTGGTGTTATCATACCATCTGCAAGCAAGGCAGCACCGCCTATCATGGCGGGTATCACCAGCCATCTTTTTTGGCGCCTGACTAAAGTATACAAAGAAAAAATACCCCCTTCCCCTTTGTTATCAGCCCTCAGGGTTAACACCACATATTTAAGGGTAGTTTGTAAAGTCAGGGTCCAGATAATACAGGAAAGTCCGCCTACAATAAGCAGGTTACTTATTTCTTTACTGTTAATGATGGCGTTGAAAACGTATAAGGGAGAGGTTCCTATATCTCCATAAATAATTCCTAAAGCAACGATTAAACCTGCGGCTGTTACTTTGTTAACTTGCTTTGACACTACACTTTATTTTTGGTAAGATGGCTTTAGCAGCAGCGGTTTACGCACTTTCATACTGCAAATACCACTACAAATGTATATTGAAAAGAGTATTATAAAGCGAATAATTTGAAATAGAGGGTTGGCCATAATTAGTTTTAAAATGAAATAGTACCGGATAAGTGTTATTTTGAAATAAATTATCTGCTTCACTAAAAATAAATTAATCACCGGTTAGCAATTGCAGCAGCAGGATTGCTATCGTAATTTTACCGGATACCGTTACTAAAATAAATTTATGCTACAATATTTTTCCCTTTTTTTATTAGCATTTATAAGTTATACAACCAAAACCCCTGCCCAAAATAGTATAAAAAAAAGTATAAAATATTTTGGTGCAAAGGGAGATGGAAAAACCAATGACACAGAAGCATTTTTAAAGGCAACTGCCTTTTTTAATGAGCGTGGTGGAAATGGAACACTTACAATTCCTAAAGGAATTTATATAGTTGGTAAACAAAAAATGAGCAATGGAGATGAAAATAAATATGCCTATGCAGGCGTTGATATCCTTGATTTTAAAAATTGCAGTAACCTGGTTTTAAAAGGCGAAAAAGGCAGCGAATTAAAATATGCCGGCGAATTAAAATTGGGAAGTTTTGATCCGCTTTCTGGTAAAGATTTTAATGACAATGATCTTGTAAGGCCATTGAATAAATATGCAGGGGTAATAGGTAGTTGCATTAGCTTAACTAACTGTATAAATGTTACTATCACAACGCTGTCCTTAAATGGCAATAATAAATTCATCCGCTTTGGGGGCCGTTTTGGCGATCTTGGTATACAATTAATGCATGTTGGTATTTATGTAAAAGATTCCCGTTCTGTTTTAATAGATAAAGTTACCGCCAGTTATTTTGGGCTGGATGGAATAATGGTAAGTAATAAACCATCTGCCCTATCTGATGATATCCGTTTATCCAATGTAACATGCGCCTATAATTGCAGACAGGGATTGTCCTGGGTGGGGGGCAATTACCTTGTTGCAAGAAATTGTAAGTTTAACCATTCCGGAAAAATCGGCTATCTTTCAGCGCCCGCTGCAGGTGTGGATATTGAAGCAGAGATTGGCCCCATTAGTGGTGGTTTATTTGATGATTGTGAATTTATTGACAATTCGGGCTGTGGTGTTGTTACAGGTGGTGGCAAAGCCAGTAACTGCCACTTTACCAACTGTACTTTTTGGGGAACAACCAATTGGTCAATTTGGGTAATTATGCCCGGATTTACATTTACCGCTTGTAAAATATATGGCAGCATTGTGCATGGTTTTAATGCTCAAAATGAAATAGATGCCACCCGCTATACCAGGTGTTTTTTTGAAGATAAACCCTATCAAGGTAAACCGCCCTATGGAAAATTTATTATTGAATGTGACGGACCCCGGAATATGCTTTTTGATAGCTGCACATTTACAACCAATACCACACAGATAGCCTGGTTAAATACAGGTAATGCTACCGCTGAAACAGAAAAAGCAACTATCAAAAACAGTAATTTTATCATTAAAAAAACGGTTAATGGAAATGCCGTTTTTTGGTTGCACAATATAAATTTTAAAAAGAATACGGTAGAGTTTATGGATCCTGCTGCAAAGCAAAAAGGGTTCTGGGCCAACCCCTGTTGCATTACAGCCGAAGACAGGGATGCTACTAAAATAATTTATAACAAATAATGTTTTTAATTTTTGTAAACTGGGGTGCAGTTATCGCCTAATGTTTTACATAAATAATACTCGTATCGGCATCAGCATAAGTGTTATACCACATATCCTTTTGAACCATCTTCACCTGGCGTTAATTTAAAAACAAACTTTGGGGAAAGCCCCGCTTCGGGCCGGTGAGATACATATAAAATTGCGGTGCGGCTTTCTGCTGCAATCTTATTGATTAGGGCTGTCACAATGGCTACGTTATCATCATCAAGACCAACTGTTGGTTCATCTAAAATTAATAAGGGCGGATGTTTTACCATAGCACGTGCAATCAATACCATTCGTTGCTGCCCTAAAGAGAGTGTATAAAAAGCTTTTTGCTTTAATTGCAAGATCCCGATAAGCACAAGCCATTCCCTTGCAAGTTTTAATTGTCCGCCTGATGGTTTTGAATATAATCCAATGGAATCAAAAAATCCGGAAATGATCATTTGCTCAACACTGGTATGCCTGCTAAACAGGTCTGTCATGGCCGGGGTAAAATAGCCGATCTTTTCTTTTATTGACCAAACACTTTCGCCGCTTCCTTTTCTTTTGCCAAACAGGATAAGGTTTTGCCCATATGCTTTTGGGTTATCGCCGGTGATTAACGATAACAAAGTAGTTTTGCCAGAACCATTGGGGCCAATAAGCTGCCAGAATTCTCCCGTATTTATTTGCCAGCAAATATTGTTTACAATACCCCGGTCTTCATATTTTACAGTAACATTTTTAAATTGAATAAGTGGATTATCCACCACAGCATATTGGTGAATGGATCCGGGTACGTTACCCAACAAAACAGGAGCATTTTTTGTCTGCTGGTGATGGATATATACTGCAATACTATTTTGATGTACAATGCTGTTATCATCGTTAACACTAAGCGCATTGGTAATAAAAGGAAAACAATCTTTTGTGCGGTTAATAAGTTGTATGATGGGCATTTTAGTGGCTACCTCTGTAAGCATTGCCAGCAAAGATGATTGCGAAGCCCTATCAAGATTATCTAACGGATTATCTGCAATGATAAAGCCTGGTTGCTTTGACAATAAGTAAGTAAGCAGCGCCTTTTTTTGTTCGCCGCCGGATAAAAAACGCAGGTGGCGGTTGGTTGCTTTTGCTACTTCTACCTGTTCGTGGCGTTCCTCTTCTTCTATCAATTCATTAATGGTTAGGGCTGAAAAAAGCACTCCTTTTAATCCATTAAACCCTTCAAAAACTATTGGCATTTTATTACTTAACAACTGCATTACCAATAACTGCTTATCAGCTTTATTAGATAAAAAGACAGCCCAGTGATTACTAATCATAGTTGCAAATACATTTTTAGAATTACCTGTTTTTAGAAAGGGAATATTTTAACATGCCTTTTTTATCAATTATTACTGTTAACCATTGACAAATTTTTGCTGATATTTTGCGCTTCTTCAATTATTTCTGCCGGGTAATTATACATCTCCAGTATCCTGATGGCATTGCTTGTATTTAATGGCCCGGTTTTTAATTTATGATCAAAATAAAATTGGTTATTTTCTATCGCTTCTGCAAAATGATACAAGTCATATTCATTTGCCAGCAGTGCCGATAATTCCACATCATGTGTGGATACAAATACCATATTATTGATTTTATTTAAAAGAAAGGATTGCCTTGGCACATGCGATACGTTCAATGGTATTGGTACCTTTAAATACTTCATCGAGTATAAAAAGATTTTGACAACCTTGCTGTACTTCGTTTATCAACGCTGCCATTACTGTTACTTCTTCAAAATAATAACTTTGCTGGTGAAAGCAGCTTTCTTTATTTAGTTCTGTATATATTGAGATATAATTAAAATTGAAATCCCTTTTTTTTCCTGCCCCCAATGCTCACGCAATGCTGCTATTTTATTCTTTTGTTTGATTTTAAAACTCCGTGCAGATAACATTCCGGTAATAGTTAACAAGAGTAAGAAAAAAGAAAATACACCATGCGTTACTGATTAAAGAAAAGTTTTGTTGCCATAGATTAATGCATTTGCAAATTAAAACTTATCGTGTTACCATAGATGTTTAATTTTTTTGGTTTGGTTTTGTCTACCATATTCCTTTCTACGGAACGGTGAAATTAACATTGTTTTTTTCCACCCATACATTGTTCCCTCGGAACGGACTTAAATTTTATTATTATTCACAGGTACATGTAATCCTTGTGAAACTTACATACAATTGCCTTGCAGGACTAAAACAAAATGCATCAATTGAATTAATGTACCAGTTATTAAGCAGCGATACTCTTTAGCAAACTAAGCTCAATTGAAATTGTATAGTTAAGAGTGCGATCCGCCACGGCGGACAAGCTGACAATGAGGTTGCACTTGCTTCTTAGTCCCGACAAAAAAAATGACAATATGGATGACTACATTGCAAAACACAAGCCCCTTACTTTGCAGCAAGGGGCCTTTATACAAACTATAAGCAAAAACGAATTGCATTGCCTGCCCTTTGCCAAACGCGGGGTGACAATAAATATTAATCTGGTTTTTTACCGTCTAAAAAAGTGTTGATGGTGCCTATTTCGGCCTGGTTATTTTCGTCTGATTTTACGGTGTAGTTGCTGTAAAAACTTTCCACATCTGCAATGGAATTGTGTAACTCCATATTGCGGCGAAGGTAAGCAGGTACCGTTTCAAACTCATTGTTCGGATCGGCCGCGTTAATGTTGAATGACAAATTACGCAGTTTTGCAATTCGATCCATAGCCCGGCGCCGTAATTCCTCTGTTTCGTCAGCTACTGCCTGCTCCTCAACATTGGACATCATGATTGGCTGAGTTTGTTGTACAACTGGTTGTTGCTCCTCCGCCGCTTTGTGGGCTTCCTTAACCACCATTTGCATTTCAAATAAAGGCTCGTCTTCCTTAACTATACTCCGCAAAGGGGTTAGCTCTTCCATAGTGTTGAACTCTGGTGCAGGCTGTTCCTCTACATATATATTCGAGGGCTTCGCCAAAAATCCACCCGTTGACGAAACAGATGTGCTAGCTTCTTTTTTGTCTAATGAAAATATTGTTTTGGTGTTACTAATTGCTGGTTTTTCAACAGGTACGGGAGGCTCAGGTATATCAAATACTATTACAGGTATTTGATCTGATGCCGAAGATATTTCAAAAAACACTGGTTCCTCATTTGATTTTTCCACAGTATTTTTACCTGGTAAATTTACGATAGTTTCCGCAACAGGCACCACTGATAAAGTGGGTATCATTAATTCATCCGCTATTTTTTCGGCTGCCTTCCCACTTCTCTTTTCCACCGGTTTCCGGGCAGGTATGTCTGCTACCACATCAACAAACTGCAGGGTTGGCTGTTGCATTTTAACCACTTCTTTTTCAGGCGTGGCCAACGACATTACAATCTTGTCATCCTTCTTTTGTTCTTTGGGCTGGTTGATGGTTTTAGAAAAAGGGTCTTTGTGTTCAAAGCCTGTTGCTATCAGTGTAATGCTGATTTCTGCACCTAATGTATTATCGTATCCCAAACCTAAAATTACATCACTATCGGGGCCTGCCTGTGCCATTAAATAATTTTGAATGATCTCTACCTCATCCATGGTAAATTCATTTTCTCCTTCGCAGGAGTTAATGTTGATGAGTATCCATTTTGCACCACGGATATCATTGTCGTTTAGCAAGGGCGAGTTCAATGCATTTTCAATAGCCATCTGTGCCCTGTTTTCGCCTTCGGCAGTTGCACTGCCCAGAATGGCCACACCGCCATTGCTCATCACCGTACAAACATCCGCAAAATCAACATTTATCTGGCCGGTGCTATTGATTACATCGGTGATACATTTGGCTGCTGTTGCCAATACATTATCTGCTTTGGCAAAAGCTTCTTTCATTTTTAAATTACCAAACTGGTGGCGCAACTTATCATTGCTTATCACCAGCAAAGTATCTACATGATCTTTCAACAGGCTGATGCCAGCTTCGGCCTGTGCCAGTCTTTTTTTACCTTCGTAAGCAAATGGCGTGGTTACAATGCCCACTGTAAGTATCCCCAGATCTTTACAAATTTTTGCAAGAATTGGTGCGCCACCAGTACCGGTACCTCCGCCCATACCAGCAGTAATGAATGCCATTTTGGTATTCACTTCCAGGATGCGTTTTATTTCTTCCAGACTTTCTTCTGTGGCCTGTTTACCAATGGCAGGGTTGGCGCCGGCGCCAAGCCCTTGTGTTAAATGTGGCCCCAACTGAATTTTGTTGGGCACTTTACTTTGCGCAATGGCCTGTGCATCTGTATTGCAGATGATGAAATTTACGCCTTCAATATTTTGCGAAAACATGTGGTTTACCGCATTGCTTCCGCCACCGCCCACTCCAATCACTTTAATGATGGATGATTGTTCTTTAGGCAAATCAAAATGTATCATAATTTGTTCTCCAAAAACACTTGCTCCATTTTATAAAATAGCAGCAGTATTTTTAATTTGTGTACCTTTTATTTTTCGGTTAGTAAGGCAGAAAAATCAGGTGCGTTTGTTATAATTGGGTTAGTGATATTAAAGTTCGTCCGGTTAATATGCTGCTTAACATTGCAGTATTATAACTTAGAATCTTCTTCTTCTTTAAACAAGTCAATCAGGCCAATTTTAAAAGAATCCATAAAGCCTTTTAACGATTTACGCTCTTTCACTTTGGTTGCTTTTACCACATCTTCTTCCGGTGCTTCTTTCACGGTATCCAGTGTTTCGTCTACCGGTAACTGTTGCAACGCTTTTGGTACTTCTACCTTGCGGAAACCTTCTTCAAAATGTTTGTTCTTATTTTCATAATCATTGTAGCCTTTTAATATTAAACCAATACAGGTGCTGTACATTGGTTTAGCCAGCTCATCAATATGGCCTCCTGCCAAATGCTCGTTGGGATAACCGATCCTTGCATTTAAACCCGTAACATATTCTGTTAACTGTATCAGGTGCTTTAACTGAGATCCGCCACCAGTCAATATTACACCACCATTTAACAAACGGGTATCTAAACCAACCTGCTTTAAATGATAGGTAACAAAATCCATTATCTCACTCATACGTGCCTGTATAATACCTGCAAGGTTTTTTACGCTGATCTCTTTGGGCTGCATACCACGTAATCCCGGAATGGTAATAAACGCATTGGCTTTTGCTTCATCTGCAAGGGCACTTCCAAACTGAACTTTCATTTGCTCGGCCTGTGTTTTTAAAACGCCCAATCCGTTTTTGATATCGTTGGTAATATTTTCGCCACCAAAAGGAATTACGGCGGTATGTTTTAAAATACCTTCATAAAAAACGGCGAGGTCTGTTGTGCCGCCCCCAATATCAACAATGGCCACGCCTGCTTCAAGGTCCTGGTCGCACATAACGGCTGCTGCAGATGCCAATGGTTGCAATACCAGGTCCTGTGTTTTTAAACCTGCTTTTTCAACGCTGCGGTTAATGTTTCGGATGGCATTTTTATCACCGGTGATGATGTGAAAATTAGCGCCAACTTTTACGCCGCTGTACCCGATCGGATTAGGAATATTTTGAAAATTATCCACCGTAAATTCCTGCGGAATAACATCAATGATCTGGTCGCCTGCGGGTATGTAAGTGCGGTACTGATCGGCAATCAGGCGGTCAATTTCTTCCTGCCTGATTTCTTCTTCCGTTGTTTGCCGAACAATGTCACCACGGGTTTGTAAGCTTTTAATGTGATGGCCGGCAATGCCAACATACACTTCGCTCAGCACCAGGTTAGGGTTTGATGCGTAGCAGTTTTCCAATGCCGTTTGAATGGCCTTAATGGTTTGGTCAATATTAAGTACCATTCCATGTTGCACGCCATTACTGTTGGCACGGCCAAAGCCGAGTATCTCCAGTTTGCCGTATTCATTTTTGCGTCCTGCAATGGCAGCTATTTTTGTGGTGCCAATATCGAGACCAACAATAACCGGATTGGTATTGACCACCCCGCTATCGTTTGTTGTGTTTTGTTCGTTGCTCATAGATGTTTGTTTGTATGTGTGTTTTGTGTTTGCTGTTTTTGGTTTTTTGCTCTTTCAAAGAGTTATATAAAACTAACCCACTGGAACTTTTGACCTCAATTTCTTTTATTAATTCTTTATTTTTTTATGATCATTTTATCTCTGTTGAACATTGTTGTGTCACTCCCTTGTACCTCATACCTTTTTGGTAGTTTTATTGAAGTGTATGGGTGTATTCAATTCCAATCATCTTACTTTCATTTGTTACCATTCAATAATTATCCTTTTAAAACTTGATTATTAAATTTTAAAAAAACTCTAATATTCATTGCCCACTTTTTTTATAACTGGTTTTGATATTGGCTTTGGCATTACCGCTTTTGGTTTTGCTGCATTGCCAGGTGTTACTTTTATTATTGGTTTTGTTGTTGGCTTTACTGGTGGCTTCACAACTGGTTTTATTACCACCACACTGGGTTTTACCGCAGGGGTTACCGGCTTTGTTATTACCGTTTTTTTCACCGATACGGCATTGGGCTTAGGCAGTTTTGCAAGTGCTGGTTTTGCCATTGCAGGTGCTGCTACAAGGCTACTGGCCTGCGATTGCATTCTTTCACCCATATCCAATCCATGCTCCTCCTCTCTTTGAATGGATTGCTGCACAATATCAATATCAGTGGTATTGTTCTCATTATCTTGTGCAATCATGTGCAGCGAATCGTTGGTTTGCCTTTCTGTATTTTCAGCAATTGTTTGCATCAGTTGTAAAGTGCGCAGGCTGTCAGATGATTTATCTTCTGCACCTTTTCTTTTTGCTACTATCTGGCCTTTGTATTGCACATTTACCATACTGTATTTATTCCATCCTGCTTTTACCATCACCTCTTTGTAAAATAATTGCATTTTATAAAATTTTTCTTCCATACCGGTTGCATCACCAAATATTATGATGGTGCTCCCAATTTTAGGAATCATTTCAAAATTGCGTTGTGGCGTTATATCCACCTGGTCAATCATGGCCATATTAAAAGGATCTTTTTGTATGGCCATACTAACAGTTAAAATATCTTTCAGCAAAGCGCTGTCAGGCTGCGACAAAACTATTTTATCAGAAGGAAAACCAGTAAACACTGGTAACCTGGCCGAAAATTTTTCGCTCAATGGCAACATGGATAGGGAACTATCTATATAAAAAGTAGTGCCGCTGGTGGTAAATATTCTTGCCAGCGGTTCCCTTTCCAACACTTTTACCATTAGCCTGTTATTGTTATCAAAAAACAGTTGTGCTTTTTTAACCCAAATATCTTTTGCCATTTTACTTTCTAACTTTCGTAAATCAAAAGCACTTATAGCTTTGCCAGCGGGGCTGCCGCCAACGGTAGTGGTTATAATATTCAAAATGTCTTTTTTATCAACAAAAAAATTATTATCCACTCCTTCAATAGTAATTAATACGCCACTGCAATGCTGTGCATCTTTCTTTTTAATAGCCGCCACCAGCAACACAATAGCACCTGCACCCATGGCCAGCCATAATGTAGTGAATACCCATTTTACTATCGTTTTTTTATTCGCCATACGCTATCCCTTAAAGGGGGACATTTGGACTATTTTTTTTATTGGTTCTATTAATGTGTCAATATCTCCTGCACCTGCTGTTATTATTAATGTGCCTTCAAAACCTTCTTCTACATGTGCCTCATTTTCCTGCGCCAAATGTTTTAACAGGTTATTTTTGCTTAGTACCATTTTGTTTTCACTGTGCATCCTTTCAATGATCATTTCACTGCTTACACCTTCTATGGGTAATTCCCTTGCCGGATAAATAGGTAACAATATTATTTCATCCGCCAGGTCAAGCACTTCGGCAAAGCCATCTGCCAGGCTCTTTGTTCTGCTGAAAAGGTGTGGTTGAAATATCAGGATGCATTTTTTATTGCCAAACAGTTTTTTTGCTCCTGTTATTAGTGCCCTCAATTCTTCCGGGTGATGGGCATAATCATCTATATACACCAGCTTATCCGTTTTTACAATATATTCAAACCTTCTTTTTACTCCCCTGAAAGCCGCTACTGCATTGACTATTTTATTACCGGCTATTTGTAAATGATGCGCCACCGCTATTGCGGCTACTACATTTTCAATATTGTGCAAACCGCCCATATTCAGTACCACATCCTTTATTATCACTTCCTTTATCATTACATCAAAATGATAGCTGCCATTATTCATTTTAATATTTACTGCATGTACATCCGCCATTTCATTTTGCAAGTGATAGGTTAACTGATGATCACCTTTTAATTCTTCTTCTCTCTTTAATCCAAACTTGCTCAGCAATAAACCACCGGGTTTTATCCGGGCAGAAAAATCAATGAATGCCTGTTCCATATTTTCAGCCGTGCCATAAATATCCAAATGATCCGGGTCCATACTGCTGATGATGGCGACATCCGGGCTTAATTTTAAAAAGCTTCTGTCGTATTCATCCGCTTCTACTACACATACATTTTTATCGCTGTTCCAAAAATTGGTATCGTAGTTTACGGCAATGCCACCCAGGAAAGCATTGCAACCATATTCGCTGTTTGTAAGAATATGGGCTACCATGGTGCTGGTGGTAGTTTTGCCATGCGTACCTGCCACACAAATATTAAAAGAACCATCCGTGATGGCCTGCAACACATCACTGCGCTTTACTACTTTGTAATTATTTTGTTGATAAAAATTTAATTCTTTATGATTTTTGGGAATTGCTGGTGTGTACACCACTAATTGTACCGATTTATCAATTAGTTCAGTTGAATCTTCGAAATGAATGTTAATTCCCTCTGCCATTAATTGTTGGGTTAACGGTGTGGGTGTTTTATCATAACCACTAACCTTTACACCAATGCTTTTAAAATACCTTGCCAGTGCACTCATGCCGATGCCACCGATGCCGAGAAAATAAATACCGGCGGATGCTTCTGCCTCAACAGGTGAAACCTTCAATGATGATAATATGTTTTTATAGTTGTTCATTAATTATTTAACCTTACCCCCAACCCCTCTTCGAAAGAAAGGGGAGTTTGACCCTAATGTTTTTAAGTGTTTTATTTAATTCGTGATTTTAATTTTTTGATCCTCTTTGATTATTTTATTATTTTATTGAACTCAAAATATTATTTGCAATAACTTCATCTGCATCAGTGATGGCCAACCTGCTGATGTTTCTTTTAAATTCTTCCTGCTTTAGTTCATCTTTTGTCAGGGCTATAATGGCTGGTACCAATGCATCCAACGCTTCACTGTCTTTAATCATCATACCCGCATTTTTATTTACCAGGTTTTTTGCATTTACTGTTTGATGGTCTTCGGCTGCAAAGGGAAAAGGTACAAACAAGGCTGCTTTTTTTTGTACACACAATTCGGTAATAGCCATTGCACCGCTTCTGCTAATTACCACATCGGCGGCGGCATAGGCATATTCCATTTGCGTGATAAAATCGTTTACCCAAATATTTGGCTTACCGGCTGCCTTTTCCTTTGCTATTGCTTTATAAGGCTTTCCTGTTTGCCATATCAGTTGAAGGTTATTTTTTTCAAAGTCTTCCAGATGAGCAGCGAGCGCTTCATTGATATTTTTTGCTCCAAGACTTCCACCAATGGAAACAATTGTTTTTTTATTTGGATTAAGATTAAAAACTCCGATGGCATCTTCACGGGTGATGGTGCTTTTTGAAATACTTTCCCTTACCGGATTTCCAGTGACTAAAATTTTGCGGGCGGGGAAAAACTTTTCCATACCATCGCTGGCTACAAAAATCCGGGTCGCCTTTTTAGCCAATAGTATATTGCTTTTCCCTGCAAAAGAATTGGCCTCATGAATAAAAGTTTTTATGCCCAGTGATTGGGCATAACGAAGTACGGGAAAACTTGAATAACCGCCCACACCTAATACCGCTGTTGGTTTAAATTCCTTAAATATTTGCCTTACCTGCAAAAAACTTTTTATTAGTTTATAAGGCAGCATTATATTTTTTATCAAAGAACTCCTGTTAAATCCTGCAATGTCTAACCCTTGAATATTATACCCTGCGACAGGTACTTTTTCCATTTCCATTTTTCCCTTTGCACCTACAAATAAAATGGCTGTTCCGGGTACTAATTTTTTTATAGCATTGGCAATAGCAATGGCCGGAAAAATATGGCCGCCGGTACCGCCTCCTGCTATGATAATACGAACTACCTCTTTGCCTTCCTGTCGAGAGCTTTTTGAAGTGCTTATTTTTTTATCATCGTTCATTTACTTATTCTCTCTTTTTTTATACAACATTTTTTATTGAGTAATACTTTGTTGATGTACTGGCCCTCTCATTTTAATTTGTTCTTTTTTAAGTTGCATCTAAAGGTTGCCCATTGTTTTTTTGTACAAGAGTGCGACGCCAATGAAGCTTCACATTGCTGCTGTATTAGTTCGGCCAACATCACTTTACTTAAACATTATTTTAATTTACTCTTCTTTATTTTCCACTACAGGTAACAGAGCTTTTTTCCCTTCCAATTGCTCCACATTTCGTGCAACACTTAAAATAATCCCGATAGATAAACAGGTGAAGAGAAAACTACTTCCTCCCATACTTATCAACGGCAACGTAACACCTGTGTTCGGAAACACATTTACATTAACACCCATGTTGGCAATGGCTTGTATCACCAGTGTGAAACTTAAGGCTAGCGCCAAAAATGCGCCAAATGCAAAAGGGCATTTCCGGTATAACCGAATGCAGCGATACAAAAACAGCAGGTAAATAAATACAATGAATGCACCGCCAACCAAACCATACTCTTCTAAAATAATGGCAAAAATAAAATCGCTGTAAGAGTGCGGTAAAAAATTTCGGGCACTGCTGTTGCCCGGGCCTACACCAAACCATCCGCCATTGGCTATGGCAATTTTTGCCTGGTTTATCTGGTATAATTTTTCATTGTCATCTTCTTTGTTGCTGTACATAAATGTCTGTATCCTTCCTATCCAAGTGGGTACACGGCCTACAGCAAAAATGGATGGAAGATCTTTTGTTTTGTGCTCTTCTTTATCGTAGTATTTTACGGCAATTGATAATAAAATAATAACAGGTATCATGGCTATACCAATAGTTAATAAAATATGCCTGGTGCTTATGCGCCCAATAAACATGAGCAACAAACTGGTGGCGGCCACTAATATAGCTGTTGATAAATTGGCAGGGGCTATCAGTAAACAAATAATGCCTACCGGTATGATAATGGGCAAAAATCCTTTTTTAAAATCTTTAATTACATTTTGCCTGCGGCTCAACTGTCTGCTCATGTACATGAACAATGCCAGCTTTGCCAGATCAGATGTTTGAAACGTCATGTTGATGACAGGCAATTTTATCCAACGACTGCCTTCATTTAATTTAGTGCCAAAAAAGAAGGTGTAAATCAGCAACGGAATGGCAATCAAAAATAAGATTAGCGCTATCCTTGAATAGATGGTATAATTTACCCGGTGTGCAAAGTAGATGATGATTACGCCAAGTATAATAAAAGCAAATTGTTTAAACAAAAAACTTTCTGTGCTTTTACTATATTTATAAGCCAGCGAACCTGTGCTGCTATACACTACCAATAAACTTACCAATGTAAGGATGATTACAATGGCCCATATAACACGGTCGCCTTTGGTTTTGCTAACCAGATTGTCACCCATATTACTGATGTTGGGTGTAAAGAATTCTTTTATGTTGATGTTATCTGCCAATCTGTGTTTTGTGTTTTCTGTTTGGTGTTTGGTGTTTGTATTTTCGCAACTCTTTCTTTCTGCTTATTGCCTATTGCTTGTTGCTTGTTATTACAAATTCTTTACTGCCTGTTTAAACTGATTGCCCCTGTCTTCATAATTTTTAAACAGGTCAAAGCTTGCGCAGGCAGGGCTTAGCAACACGACATCGCCTTTGCTGGCAAAATGGAAAGCGGCCTGTACCGCTTCTTCAGCAGAAGTAGTATTAACAATGAGGGGAACAATGCTGCCAAAGGCTTCATGTATTTTTCGGGTATCCGTACCCATACATACAATGGCTTTTACTTTTTCTGTTACCATCTCTTTCAGGGTGCTGTAATCGTTGCCTTTATCTACACCGCCTAAAATTAAAATGGTTGGCTTTTCCATACTCTCCAATGCATACCAGGTGCTGTTTACATTAGTAGCTTTGCTGTCATTAATAAACTCCACACCTTTTATGGTTATCACGGTTTCCATCCGGTGCTCCAGGCTTTCAAAAGTTTGCAGTGCTTCTCTTATCTTCTCTTTTCTTATATCCACTGCCGTTGAGGCAAGGCTTGCAGCCATACTGTTATATTGATTGTGTTTTCCTTTTAATTTAAAGTCATCTATGCTCATCTGCATTTCTTCGTTTTTCCATTTCAGGTGCATTTTTGCATTGGCCAGGTATGCTCCCTGTGGCAGTTCTTTGCTCATCGTAATTGGGTATAAGGTTGATTTAATATTGTACCTGTTAATATTTTTAATAGTTGTTTCATCATCCAGGCAATAGATAAATACATCACCGGCCTGCTGATTTTCTGCAATGCGAAACTTACTGCCGATATAGTTCTGAATCTTATAATCGTACCTGTCCAGATGATCTTCGGTTATGTTGGTCAATACCGCTACATCCGGCCGGAAAGTTTTAATATCATCCAATTGAAAGGAACTAATTTCTGCTACATACAATGGCTTTGGGTTTTCGGCTATTTGCCTTGCAAAAGAATACCCGATATTGCCCACCATTGCACAATCAATACCACCCAATTTGCACATGTAATATATTAATGAGGTTGTAGTTGTTTTTCCATTACTACCGGTGATGGCAATTATTTTACTGTTGCCTTTGTACCGGTAAGCAAATTCTATTTCGCTTATAACCGTAATTCCTTTTGCCCTTATTTTTTTTACCAGTTCATTCTTTTCGGCAATACCCGGGCTTTTAATTACTTCATCTGCCAATAGAATTTTGCTTTCCGTGTGCTGTGCCTCTTCAAAATCGATATTGCTTTTTTGCAAAGCTTCTTTATACAAATCTTTAATGGCCCCACCATCACTTACAAATACATCATACCCTTTTTGCTTTGCCAATAAGGCTGCACCAACGCCACTTTCGCCGGCACCGAGTATTACAAGCTTTTTCAAACCCTCACCTGGTTGTATGGCTGCAGATGTATTCATTTTTAAAAATCACTGACCTCCTTAGTTTTTAAAAGGCTTCTAATAAAAAAAATTTCCCAATAACATAGCATTTCATTAATCCATTTCATTTTTCTTTATTGCCAGGCAAAAAAGATTGTTGCTTAAACGGCATCTAATTTTATAGACTTTTGGCCTGTGTTTTAGTTGCTGTTACAAGTTGTAAAAATGGTTTTTCAACAGCATAGAATTTAATGGGTCCATTACGATTTTTTTATTGCCGCAGCAATAAAATGGTTCTTCAACAGCATCAAATTTCACAGACAGTTGTTCTGTTGATTTCAGTTGTTGTTACAAATTTTAAAAATGGTTCTTCAACAGCATAGAACTTAATGGGCTGATGGTTTAAGTATTTTCATAATTCAGGACCTCTTAATCAAAAAACGTTGAACTGAGTTTTACTCAATTCATGATCTGGGTTTTTCTAAAAAAAAATTTACCTCATTTTTAATGTTCCTATTGCCACTACTACACTTAATATTGTTACAATCCAAAAACGAACGGCTATTTTACTTTCGTGATAACCCAGCTTTTGATAATGGTGATGCAGTGGGCTCATTAAAAATACACGTCTGCCTTCACCATATTTTCGCCTGGTGTATTTAAACCAGCTCACCTGTATCACCACACTTAAATTTTCTACCAAAAAAACAAAACAAAAGAAGGGTATCAATAATTCTTTGCGTACAATAACCGCCAGTGCTGCAATGATTCCACCAAGGGCAAGGCTTCCTGTGTCGCCCATAAAAACCTGCGCCGGGTAGCTGTTGTACCATAAAAACCCAATGCAGGCGCCTACAAATGCGGCAATAAAAATGGATAATTCTCCCAGGTTTGGTATATACATAATGTTCAGGTATTCGGCCAGTTTTATGTTGCCGCTTACATAAGCAAATATGCCCAGGCAAATACCAATTACAGCGCTTACCCCAGTAGCCAGCCCATCTAACCCGTCTGTAATGTTGGCGCCATTGCTAACAGCCGTCACCATAAATATTACGATGATGATGTAAAGGATATAAGTGAAAGCCTGCCAGCTTTGAGGTAGTAATTTTGCATAATTGAACTCATGTGTTTTTACAAACGGGATGGTGGTGATAGGTGTTTTTACTTTTACAAAAAGATGTTCCTTACCATCAATTTTTACGATATTAAAAGAATCACCCATCATTTTTTGACCGGATGATAACAAGGAATCTTTTACAAACTTTATATCCGGATTGTAAACTTCCCTTTGCACCACTACACTTTGGCTAAAATATAAAGTGGCCCCCACAATGATGCCCAGCATAACCTGTCCAAAAATTTTAAACCTTCCCGCAAGCCCATCGCTATCCCTTTTTTTATATTCTGTCCCTTTGGCCAGTACCATTCTTTTTGACCTGATCTTTAAATAGTCGTCTATAAAACCGATAGCGCCTAACCATAGGGTGCATAAAATCATCAGCCGTATGTACACTTTATCAAGGTTAGCGAGTAGCAATGTTGGTATCAATATGGCCAGTATAATAATGATACCACCCATTGTTGGCGTGCCTTTTTTTTGCTGTTCACCTGCCAATCCTAATTCTCTTACACTTTCGCCCAATTGTTTTTGCTGCAAAATTCTGATCAGCTTTTTACCAAATACTGTCGTAATCAATAAACTCAATATCACAGCCAGCAACACCCGAAAAGTTATGAACCCGAACAAGCCGCTGCCTGGGAATTTTATCCCTTCTTTTGTTAACCAGCGAAATAAGTGATACAGCATTCTTTTTTAATTTGCTACCTTTTTAATTTGCTAATTAGCTGATTGTTTTACTTCTCCAGCAATTCAAACATTTCATTTAATATTTTCTTATCATCAAAAACATGCTTTACCCCTTTTATGTCCTGGTATTTTTCATGTCCTTTTCCTGCCACTAAAATGATGTCTTCTTTTACTGCGAGGCTCACGGCTGTTTTTATTGCTTCCCGTCTGTCGGCTATGGTGATGTACTTTTTTCTTGCAAGTACATTTACCCCGGTTTCCATCTCTTTTAATATTTCCATAGCATCTTCACTACGGGGATTATCGGATGTAAATATTACCCTGTCGCTATGCTCGCAAGCTGCTGCTGCCATGATGGGGCGTTTGGTTTTATCTCTATCCCCACCACACCCTACTACCGTAATAATATGCTCATTGCCCTGCCGTAATTTTTTTATGGTAGCCAATACATTCAGCAAAGCATCCGGTGTGTGGGCATAGTCAATTATACCAATAACTTTATCCTTTTTACTTACCATAAAATCAAACCGTCCTTCTGCACCATCAAGGCTGCTTAATACCTGTAACACATTGCTTTTTTCTTCTCCCAAACAAATTGCCGCACCATATACAGCCAGTAAATTATATGCATTAAACTCACCTATCAGGCGAAAATAAACTTCGCTCTCATTCACCATCATGTGCAAACCCACCAGGCTGTTCTCCAATATTTTCCCCTTAAAATCAGCCATCGTTTTAAGGCTGTAATAATATTTTTTTGCAGATGTATTTTGTAACATCACGCCGCCTCTTTTATCATCTGCATTGCTAATAGCAAAAGCAGATGAAGGCAATGCATCGAACCAGGATTTTTTTACCCGTATGTATTCATCAAATGTTTTGTGGTAATCCAAATGATCGTGTGTGATATTGCTGAACAAGGCACCCGTAAATTGTAAGCCGGATATTCTGTGCTGGTGAATGGCATGACTGCTGCATTCCATAAACACATACGTACAACCGGAATCCGCCATTTTTTTTAGCAAAGCATTTACACTGATGGCATCAGGGGTAGTATGAGTAGCAGGAATTATTTCATCGCCAATTTGATTTTGAACCGTACTGATCAATCCACATTTGTATCTTAAACCGCTATACAATTTCCACAATAAAGTAGCAATAGTTGTTTTTCCATTGGTGCCTGTTACGCCAATTAATTTTATTTTTAAAGAAGGCTCTCCATAAAAGTTATGACTGATATACCCCGCCGCAACAGCACTGTTCTCCACTTCTAAATAAGTTACACCGTCTTTTAATATTGCAGGTAAGGTTTCACAAATAATTGCGGCTGCTCCATTTGCAATAGCGCTTTCAATAAACTGGTGGCCATCTGCAACAGTTCCCTTTATTGCTATAAAGCAAGAGCCATCGCCCACTTTGCGTGAGTTAATTTGCAGATCCTTTATGTCTATATCGGTATTACCCTTTACGGAGCGCAGGCTTACTTTATATAATATATCTTTCAACATTAATTAAGAAATAGTGTTACTGTTTGTCCTTTTTTAAATAGTGTACCTGCCGGTAATGACTGGCTTAATACTTTGCCCCTGCCGGTTGCTGTTACTTTTAGTCCTTTGTTTTCCATCAAATACACTGCATCCTTTAAACCCATGCCTACAACGGCAGGGATTATAAAATTACCCGTGGTTGCATACACCGGTATATTTAAAACAGCGGTATTATTTTTTATACTTGTTGCCCTCCAATAACCACCCACCGCTGAATCTTTATACGGCAATTTCAACATGCTGAAAATTGAACTCCATTCATTTTTCATACCGTAGTAATTATATTGCGTGGTATCCATAAAGGGAGTTATGAATTTTTTGCTGCTCAGGTAACGGCCATAAATACGGTCGCTTATTTCTTTAAATACAGTACCGGAAACATCTGCACCATATACAAGTTTAGATTCGTTGCTATTTTGTATAACCACTGCCATAGTATATTTAGGCAGGTTAGCAGGAAAATAGCCAATGAAAGAAGCCTGGTAAATTTTATTGCCTTTATTATATCCCTTGTTATTAAGTGCAGTAACGGCAGTACCTGTTTTACCAGCAATGGAGTAAGCGCTATCAAATAAAATCTTATGCCCGGTGCCATGTACACTATCTACCACCGCACGCAAACATTCTTTTAACTGGGCAAGTGTTTCATCGCTGCAAATTTTTTCTACCACCACCTGCGGATGAATTGTTTTTACATCTGCTCCATATTCCCTTACTGCATTTACCAGGTAGGGCTTCATCATCTTACCATTATTGGCTACCGCATTGTATAACATTAGCATGTGCAAAGGGGTTACCAGTTCCTCGTACCCATGTGCCATATAAGGAATGGTTGTGCTGGCCCAGCTTCTGTTGGTTGGCTTTTTAATCAAGGGCTTTCCTGATGCAGCCGTGATATCAATTCCTGTGATGGTATCTAATCTTAAGTGGTGCAGATGATCAATAAATTTAGATGGCTGGGTATGATAATACTGATCGGCCATTTTTGCAAAAGCTACATTGCTGCTGGCAGCAAAAGCATCTTTTACAGTTAGCAGATGATTAGGATGCGTATCATGTATTCGCAATCCATAAAATTGTTTTACCCCACCCTCACAATCCACAATAGAATTTGTGGTTACATATTTATCTTCCAGCAAACTCAGCAGTGTAGCAAGTTTAAAAATAGAACCGGGCTCGGTTGCTTTGCCAATACCATAATTCAAATCTTCCGCATAAATACTGTTACCCTCTTTATCTTTTTTAATACTGCCATCTGAATTTTTTAACTGACCTAAATTGGCAATGGCTTTAATTTTACCTGTTGCCGTTTCCATAACGATGGCAGTACCATGTAAAGAGTTGTTACCCACCATCATTTTCATCAGGGCACTCTCTGCTACATCCTGCATGTAAGTATCTAAAGTTGTAATGATGTCTTTGCCATTTTCAGGTTCCAGTTCCGCTCCTTCAACGGGCATGTAAGCACCCGCTATATAACGCATCAAACGCTGGCCACTGGTGCCTCTTAACACACTATCATAACTCTGTTCTATCCCCACGTTTTTTGTGGCATTATCCCTTGATAAACCGATGGTCCGGTTAGCCAGCAACACATAAGGGTTAATGCGTTTATCCCTGGGGTCAATAATAAAACCACTTTTATTTCTCCCCTGTTTTACCAATGGAAACTCACGTAACTGTGCGTATTCAACAAAAGATATCTTTTTTTTCAAGGTATAGTAACGGTCTTTATTTTTATAGGCCAGCTGCATTTCTTTTTTGTAGGCAACGCTTGTTTTGTCTTTAAAAAGTTGCGCTAAATTTATACTCAATGAGTCCACATTATCTTTAAAACGTTTGCCATTTTTTTCCCTTAACCCATCGGCCCCAAAATCAACATACACATCAAAAATGGGTATGGATGTACTTAGCATATTCCCATCTTCACTGTAAATGGTACCCCGTTCTGCCTCCAGCGGTGTATATTTTAAATGCAGGCTATCGCCCATCCTGCTCCAAAATTTTCCTTCTGCCCGCTGGATATAAACAGCCCTTCCCAATACCACCACACCCAGTATTATCATCACAATAAAACTAAGGTACACCCTCCACAGTATGTCTTTTTTTATTTCCAAAATATTGTTTCGCTGCCTGGCTTTATTTATCTTTTGAAACACAAGTAAGCCTGAAAACGATTTTATATAATTTATTTATCTGTATTGTTTTTACAACTACATGATGTTGCTGTTTCATGCACAGTAGTTTTATAATTCCTGTAGAACTGTTAAGGAGTTGCTACAACAATGCTATCCAATAATACCGGCGCAACCGTCAATTCTTTTAATCCTAAAGGTTCTACTGCTTTTACCAATTCACTTGCCTTACTCCTGAAAATAACTTCGCTCTTAATCGTTTTATATTCGTATTCAAGTTCCTTAATATGCTTTTCTGTTGCACCAATTTTCCTTGTCATTTTATCTTCATAGTGACCGTTGTAGATATACAGCACGGCGAGCACGGCTAAAAACAAAAAGAACGGAATATTTTTAACCACCCATTGATGGCTAAAAAACCTTTTCCAGTCTACCTTTCGGGTAACAGCTTGTTCAGTTATGTTTATTTCTTCTTCCAATTAGTATTTACATTTTTGTTTTTATTTATCATTATTTTCTTTCCGCCACTCTAAGTTTTGCACTTCTTGATCGCTTATTTTCCTTTGCTTCTGTTGCACCAGGCAGTATGGGTTTTTTAGTAATAATATTGAAAGGGCTTTCTGGCTTGCCGCCATATATCTCATCCACTTCTGTATCAGAAAAAATCCCTGTCTTATAAAGGTTCTTTACAATCCTGTCTTCTAATGAATGAAAAGTTATAATGGCTACACGCCCGCCGGGCTTTAATAAAGTGGGGATTTGTTGCAGTAATTCTTTTAATGCGCCTAATTCGTCATTTACTTCTATTCTTAATGCCTGAAATACCTGGGCAAAGTATTTTTGAGGATTCCCTTTCACCGCAGACTGTACTGCCTGTTTAAATTCATGGATGGTTTTAATGGATGTTAAAGCTCGTTGCTGAACAATTAATTTGGCGAGTGTTTTTGCATTGGTTACTTCGCCATACTGCTCTAGCATTTTGTGCAACTGCAGTTCGGTAAAAGTTTTTAAAACATCCGCTGCTGTTGTAGTTTGCCGCTGATCCATCCTCATATCCAATGCTGCATCAAAACGAATGGAAAAGCCCCTGCCTGCTTCGTTAAATTGATGACTGGAAACGCCCAGATCAGCCAATATGCCATCTACCTTTATAATTTTATGCAGGCGTAAAAACCGTTGCAGGTGCCGAAAATTTTGCGGTATAAAAAGCAATCTTTCATCCTGTGGTAAATTTTTTCGGGCATCATTATCCTGATCAAAAGCAATCAGTTTTCCGTTTTCGTTTAAGCCTTTTAAAATAGCCCGGCTGTGGCCCCCGCCACCAAAAGTGCAATCCACATAAACCCCATGCGGCTTTATAGCCAACCCTTCAATAGATTCCTTCAACAATACCGGCACATGATAATCAGGTTCATCCTTTAATTGATTGGGTGGTAATTGTTGATTGTCCTGTTCCATACCTTTCAATTAATCAGCATTTTAATGTTAGCCATCCAGTTTTGAACCCATTACTTCATTAGCCATTATTTTGAATTCTTCCTGTGAAAAAGATTCAAAGAACTCTTTATACTTTATTTTATCCCAGATCTCAATTTTATCGCCTACAAAAACCAGCACAGCATCTTTAACCAGGCTTGCATATTCCATCAAATTTTTGGGGAGCAATAACCTTCCCGCCGAATCCAGTTCTACCTTTGATGCTCCATTTAAAAAACGTCTTTTAAATGCACTTGCTTTACTGTCAAAATCATTTAGTTTACTAATTTTAGCATATAAAGGATTCCAGCTTTCCATTGGATATAAACTCAAACATAAATCCAATCCCCTGTTGATAACAAATTGGTGTGCACCTTCCTCTGCCAACTGCTTTTTTAAAGCAACCGGTACAAGGAACCTGCCTTTGAGATCTATAGTAACCTCGTATTCACCAAGAAAACCTGTCATTTATATAGTTGAATTTCTATTTGTAATTAATATCTACACAAAATAACACATTTTCCCACCTAATAATCAATTAAGGGAAAAAGATTTTTATCCACAGCACCAAATAGTGCATCAGTATATGTTTAAAGGCATTTTATTGATAATTTCAAGTGAATAAGCTGTGCATAATGGTGTATAACCTGTGCATTAGTTTTAGGGAAAGAAGAAAGTTAGAGGGGAAAATAAAATTAAGAGGAAAGGAGAAAAGTTTTAAATATTGGTAATTATGGAACACTCCTTACAGCATCATTTTAGCAGGAGGTATTTTAAAACAACAAAACGTATATGCCTACCCTTTACTTAAAGGGAAACTCAATAAAAAAGAAGTACCCTTGCCTGGGATACTTTCCGCTTTTATGATACCCCGGTGAGCTTCTACCATGGTTTTTACATAACTTAAACCCAGGCCAAAACCTTTTACATTATGGAGATTGCCGGTATGGGCCCGGTAAAATTTTTCAAATATCCTGCTCAGCGTTTCTTTGTTCATACCAATGCCATTATCTTCAATTTTTATTTTAAATAAATTGCCTGCCGTTTGTGTACTGATCTTTATTACCAGGTTATCTTTTGAATATTTTATTGCATTATCCAACAGGTTACTTATTAAATTAGTGAAGTGTACATCATCAACCATCAACAGGTCTTTCATTGCCGCCAAATTAGTTTCCAGGTGCCCTTTCTTTTCTACCACCTGCAAATTAATATTGTTTAGTGCGCTGTTTATTAAATCGTGTGCATGTAATTTTTTAAGGTTCAACTGCACTTCCTGTTTATCCAGCAAAGCAGCCTGTAGTATGGTTTCTACCTGCTTGTTCATTCGTTTGTTTTCTTCTTTTATTATGCTGGTAAAGTAATCCATTTTTGTACGGTCGTTAATTACTTTCTCATTTTTTAATGCATCCACTGCTAACGAAATTGTAGCCAGCGGGGTTTT
Source organism: Ferruginibacter sp. (assembly GCA_025359625.1). Lineage (GTDB taxonomy): Bacteria > Bacteroidota > Bacteroidia > Chitinophagales > Chitinophagaceae > Ferruginibacter. The sequence continues at coordinate 2,342 of JANYFT010000447.1, read as the reverse complement.
AAATTCATGGGTCATATTGTTAATGAAATCAGATTTTATTTCACTTAGTTTTTTTTGCTTTAACAATGCCCTCACCGTAATGAAAAATGCACACATAATGATGATGGTAAAAATAATGGAAACAATAATAAACCTTGTCATTGATTTCCATATAATGCTTTTTACATGTGGCACAATTATTACTAAAATTTCTTCTGGTGTAATCCCCTCGGCATTGCTTCCGCTGGGTGCCTCAAGCGGAATTGCTACCTGTCTGTTATTGGCTGAATCAACATATAAATTATAATAGTTGTCTGATTGCATTTCGTTACCAATAATTGATGTTGTACCTATTGCAAACTCAAAAGGTACATTTTTTATATTGTGCTTATCAAATGCCCGTTGTATAATATTCCTTACTTCATCAATTGAATATCGCTGAATGATGGTGGGCCTGAACAATTCAATCTGTAAGCGTTCACTGGGGAAAATGCCTGATTTTTTTTTGATCAGCGGCATCATATTTCCTTTTTCCTGCATCAAATCTTCTGCAGCCTGCGCCGTTACCATAATTATATGATCCCTGAACTTTTGCTCTTCCGTTTCGAGCGAACCTTTTATCCACAGTACCTGAAAAAAAATTAATCCCAACAGAGAAAGTAGTATCAATACAGTAATAACGGGGAAAATTTTCTTCATGATGACAAAAGTAAATTAGTAGCTGGCTTTAAAGCAGTATATAAAATGTAAAAGGTAAATTTAACGAAGGTTTTAGAACTTATGGCATTTCAAAAATATACCGCCCTATATTTCGGTAAAACAAAATAATTGAATTATTTTAGAAACATGGTTTCACCGGCTCCGGGCATATTGTTAATTGCAGATCCTTTTTTAAAAGACCCTAATTTTATGCGGACCGTTATTTTTATATGCGAGCACCAGCCGGAAGGCAGTTTTGGATTTGTTTTAAACAAACAGTTTGAGCAAACTTTAGATGAGCTGATGATGGGTTTTGAAGGGTTTCCTATTCCCATTTTTTATGGCGGGCCTGTGCAAATGGATACCATACATTTTCTGCATCAATATCCTGAACAGGTACCCGGCGGCCACGAAGTGATAAAAGGTATTTACTGGGGCGGTGATTTTGAAAAGCTTTCGGCCATGGTAAAAAACCAGGAAATAGATTTTAATAAAGTTCGGTTTTTTATTGGCTATAGTGGCTGGGGCGACGGCCAGTTGGGGACTGAGCTAAATGAAAAAAGCTGGCTGACAGTTGCAGCTACACAGCAACTGATCTTTCATCAGCAACCCGATGATATCTGGAAAGACAGTCTTAAACATTTGGGCGGTGATTATGAATTGATGATCAATTTCCCCATTGATCCTCAACTAAATTAATTGCCTTTCTTCCTTTTAAAATAACTTCTTTTTTTACTTAATTTATCAGCTATCCTTGCACTTAGCAATAAAAATATTTGATACATTGAATAGCGAAAGGTCATTAAAAAATTACAGAAAAGATTGGAACTCTTAAGATTTTGCTCCCTGTTCACTGATAATATTTTACACAAACAATTACATCATCATCTCTACAACACCAATTTGAAATCAGCTTCTTTTACATCCCTGCTGTTACCACCAATAAATAGCTTAAAATTTCCCGGTTCAGCAATATATTTAAGATCGCTATTGTAAAATTTAAGGTCGCTTGCAGCAATGCTGAAAGTAACTGCTTTTGACTCGCCTGCTTTTAATTCTATTTTTTGAAATCCTTTCAATTCCTTTACAGGGTGGGTTGTTGATCCCACCATTTGCCGGGTGTACAATTGCACCACTTCTTTTCCACTTACAGAACCTGTATTAGTTACCTTAACAGTCGCCTTTATACTTCGATTGCCCCTGATAGAATTACTGCTTAATGAAACATCGCTATAACTAAAATTGGTGAAGCTTAATCCATAACCAAAAGGATATAACGGGTCGTTGGAAACATCTAAATAATTAGAGCGGAATTTTTGAAACCATTTTCCGTCAGGCAGGGGCCGTCCAGTGTTTTTATGATTATAATACAAAGGTATCTGTCCAACATTTTGAGGGAAAGTAGTACTCAGTTTCCCGGATGGATTTACCTCCCCAAATAACACGTCAGCAATGGCATCTCCGGCTTCTGTACCAGCAAACCATACATTTAAAATAGCAGGTACATGTTCATTCTCCCATTTCAATGTCATTGGCCTTCCGGCAAATAATACCAGCACAACCGGCTTGCCAGTTTTTAATAAAGCTTCTAATAATTCTTGCTGAATTTTTGGAATACCAATATCAGAACGACTGGCTGCTTCACCACTCATTTCAGCAGATTC
>JANYFT010000434.1 GCA_025359625.1 Ferruginibacter sp. | reverse complement strand
ATATGTTTTGATTACATACAAATCAACACTGCTTACCCTGCGGTAAAAAATGATGATGATGTATGTGAGTGATTTGTTTCATTGTTGACGCAAAGTAAAGACTGATAAATTATTTTACCAAATAAAATTTAAAATGGTTTTGTTGCGATGCCTAAGCCTGGTAAATCATTGTAACAAATGCGGCCATTATCAAAGGTTACGCCGGTTGCAATATCTTCTGCAAGCAGCAACGGGCCATCCATATCAATAAAATCTGCAAGTGGCGCCAGTTGGGCTATGGCGGCTGTACCTATAGAACTTTCATTCATACAACCTATCATCACTTTCATGTTCAATGTTCGTGCTTGTTCAATCATTCTGCGGGCAGGTGTTATGCCGCTGCATTTTGTAAACTTAATATTGATGCCATGAAAATGCCCGTAACATTTTTCAACATCTGCTTCTGCCACACAACTTTCATCTGCAAAAAGCGGCAGCGGTGATTCGGCAAACAATACTTTCATTCCTTCCCAGTTATCCTTTGCCAATGGTTGTTCCACCATTTCAACACCCATTTTTTTTAACTGTGGAATTTTATCCTGTGCCTGTTCCAACGTCCAGCCTGCATTGGCATCCACTCTAAAAACAGCGTCAGTATGTTTTCGTAATTCCGCAACCATTTCTACATCATTATCTACCCCCACTTTTATTTTATAAATAGGCCATGGTTTTTCTTTCATTTTAACTACCATATTTTCAATGGTATCAATGCCAATGGTATAATCTGTTATAGGGCTTTTACTACTATCTAAACCCCATAAATTACGCAGTTGTTTTCCTTTGAGTTTACCGTACAAATCCCACCCGGCCATATCTAATGCACAAACCAAAAATGGATTCACTGGAAACAAATGATGCAGGTAATGCCAGTATCTTTCCGGGTCAGAGAAGGCAAATTTTTCTACAAATTGTTTTTTTCTTTCAAGGTCTGCAATCATTTTTTCTACCGTAATATTGTAATAGCTGATAGCTGGGGCCTCGCCGTAACCCTTTACCCCAAAGTATTCCAGCTCAATAATAAAAGTTGGTTGATGGGTTTTTGTCCCTTTGGAAATAGTGAATGGATGATGAAAAAAAAGCTCATATTTTTTAAATTTTACCTGCATAATATTATATTTTCTATATTTATCGTGGCTTGCAATTTAATAGTATATTTACTTATTAAATAACTAAACATATTTACCATGAAAAAAGCTTTACTTCTTTGTTTGTTTGGTATCTGTTCTATAATCGCTCAGGCACAATTCCCTTATAATGGTGCAATAGCTACAACAGATCCTACTTTTACCCGACCCAACGAAGGGTCGCCACCTACCGCACTTTCGACACAAGGTACAAATGTATATTATGATGTAGTGCCTTACGTTGTAACCGTCGCAGGACTTGTTACAATTACCTGTACAACTCCGAATCCTGATTTTGATACGTATGGATTTTTATACAGTCCTGCAGGTTTTGATCCTTTGAATCCTTTAACCAACGTGCTTCTGGGAGATGACGATTCTGGGCCGGGTTTAAATTTTGCTTTGACTTACAATTTTACAACTCCGGGAACATATTATTTAGTTATAACTACATTGAAGCCAACCTTAACCGGAAGTTATACCCTGTCTATTACCGAAGGTGGTCCCTTACCTGTAAGATTAGTTTCTTTCACTGCAGAAAAATCAGGCACTGGACGAAATTTATTGAAATGGACAGGTGCCGGAGAATCTGGCATTTTGCAATATGAAATTCAGCATAGCAGTGATGGTGCCCGTTTTAAAAATATCATCGGTGCAACAGTTGAGGCTCGCAATGTATCCACCAACTCTTCTTACAACTTTGCTGATATTGCGCCTTTTCAAAAACTTAATTTTTACCGGTTAAAAATAACTGAAAAAACAGGAGCTACTACCTTTAGTACAATTGCTGTTGTTAATAACGGAAAGAGTATTTCAACCATGCGTGTGTTTCCGAACCCTGCAGCTAACTATCTGAGCATTCAGACAAAAGCGGGACAGAGCGGAAAAGCTGCTGTTTCAATCATCTCTGGAACTGGCCAAATTGTTTACAAGTCAGATCATACCATTGCCAGCGAAAGCATTGTTTACCTGGATGTGAAAAAATTATCTGCGGGGAATTATTTTGTACGTATTAAAACAGCAGACGGAACAACAACCAATTTGCCTTTCGTCAAGCATTAATTCATTAATTTTTTTAATAAAAAAAGGATACAAAAAATTTGTATCCTTTTTTATTTGTAATGCCTTTTTATCTTCCACTTGTCACTATATCTTTTTTTAATTCCCCGTTAAAAGATGTTTCTTTTATGAGATCTTCCAAACTAATATGCATCCGGTATTTCCAGTAATGTTTAGGGTCGGCGGGTATGTTAATTCGTTCGTCGTTTGGATTATTTCTCCGCAATGTTTCGCTGCTACCCATAATATCCTGTAGTTGAAAAATGCTCCACATGGCCGGAGAATATAAATGTTGTAAGATAATTTCCTTATTAATATAGGGTTCGCAATAAAAAGGGGCACGGCCATAATGTCCCAACATGTTGTTATAGAACTGCTGTGTTTTTGCAGTGTCCTCCTCCCACCAGCCACGTATGGTACTCATATCGTGTGTAGCTGGTGTAACTACGCTTAAATAAGGTGCATCATTAGGGTGAAAGAAAACATCCCTGGCCAGTTTAGGCATTCTTTGTATCTCAAGGCTTAACATGCCTAACTGCTGCATCACATCCGGCACACAATCCGGCACCATCCCAAGATCTTCTCCGCAAACTAGCATATCGTTGCTGCGCTTTAATTCCGGTAATTTACGCATGGCTTCCTTTCTCCAAAAATCATCTTGCCTGCGGAAGAAATAATTAACGTAAAGCTCTTTTAATTTTTGCTGGCTATGCCCATCGAGTTCTTTGAAAGAAGATGTATTTTCCATACCAATACGGAAATGAAATTGCTGCATCTGCGAGCCCGGATGCTCGATTAATATGATATTACTTATCAGATCGAAAAGACCTTTTTTAATACTTTGATTCGTTGCAGTTTCCTGTTGCTTATTAAAGTAAGTCTCCACTTTTCGTTGTGTATTAAATGCAGGTTTCATTTCAAACAATTCATCTGCTGCATTTAAAAAATTGTCTTTTACATAAGCAGCCTGTTCACCAAATTTTTCAATTAAAATGTTTTCGGTAATGTAGGGTTTACAATACCTGTGAAATTGAAAGGAGATATTATTTTGAAATAATTCATTAATGCGAATAGGTATTGCAGGTACAAAATATCCCATAATTCCTTCAACTGCATCCAAAGGAATGCTCCATATTCTAAAGAAACCAAGTATATGGTCAATCCTAAAGACATCAAAGTATGCACTCATTTGCTCAAAACGCTGGCGCCACCATGCAAAATCATCTTCCTGCATTTTTTTCCAGTTATAAGTAGGAAAACCC
>JANYFT010000429.1 GCA_025359625.1 Ferruginibacter sp. | reverse complement strand
TAAAAAAAAAAGAATGTTGAGGGTTAGTATGAATAATTTTTAAAAAACATTCTTTAATAAAATAGCTCTGACAAATTTTGGAATGTTTTGTAAACGGCCTGGTATTTATTACAACGTTCATTACTGCAAAAATACGCTTGTAAAACTACATGCAAACAGATTATGTACTTACTATCAATTGCTTTAAACGCTTTGGTATGGCTGCTTAACCGGTCGTTAACTTTTGTTAATAAGCGCTTAACTAACCCCCTGTTTATATTTGCCACTTCAATTAAAAGTTTGGTTTCCTATGCACAAAATAATTACGCTTTTATCAATAGCCATAATTTTTTCGACCAGAGGTGTTCATGCACAAACCAATGCAGATACACTTCAATTAACATTTCAGGCGGCAGAAAAAATATTTTTACAAAATAATTTATCCCTGTTGGCAGGTAAGTATAATATTGATGCCAATAAGGCTTTGATACGACAGGCCAAACTTTGGGACAACCCAATATTAACTACCGACCAAAATATTTACGATCAGCAGGGAGGGTTTTTTAAGCACAATGGCGAAACGGGTACTTTTTATGTGCAGGTAATGCAACTGATAAGAACAGCAGGTAAAAGAAATAAAGCTGTACAAATAGCGCAGGATAACACCACTATCTCAAAGCAGCAGTTTGAAGATGTGTTGCGAACATTAAGGTATGTGCTTCAAAATGATTTGCTGGAGGTGAATCATTTGCTTAAAATAAAAAAAGTGTATGTAAAAGAAATTGAAGAGGTAAATAAACTGGTTAAAGGTATGGACCTGCAACTACAGGTTGGCAATGTTTCTGTAAAAGATAATCTTCGGATAAAAGCATTGTTGTTTAGTTTGCAAAATGAATTGGTTTCGGCAGATGCACAATTGATACCCTTGCAAAGCGAAATGAAATTGTTGCTGAATAACAATGAAACAAAATTTATTGCACCCAATCTTGGATACAAGTTTGGTGATTTAACTACCGCTGTTATTCCTGTTACAGACAGCCTGATACAGCATGCACTAACCAACAGGCCGGATGCTAAAATTGCACAAACATCTGTGGCACTGCAAAATCACAATCTTATTTACCAAAAGGCATTGGCAAAGGCGGATATTAGTGTTGGTTCTGAATTTGATCAACGGAGCAGCTATGCGCCAAACTATGTTGGACTGGCAGTATCATTGCCTATAAATATTTTTAACCGCAACCAGGGTAATATTGCGGCTGCCAAATTTGTGGTGCAACAGCAACAGACCATTGCTGATTTAACCTATGCAAAAATTAAAAATGATATCGCAACGGCTGTAACAAAGTTTACTTTTTACAAGAGTGTCAACAACCTTCAGCAATTAGATTTTTCCCAGCAATATGATGCTCTTTTTGCCAACATGCTTAAAAGCTATGAGCAACGCCAGATGAGCCTTTTAGAATTTATAGATTTTATGGATGCCTACAAAGACAACAAATTAAAACTGGTAGAGCAGCACAACGGCCTCATTCATGCAATTGAAGATTTGAATTACTCAGTGGGAAGCGATATCATTCCGTTGAACTAAATTTTTTGTGAATGTTGAATAGACAAAGGTTGAAGGGCAATTTATAATTATCAATACTTCATCATTAATCCTTCACAGAAATACTCTCCACAAAATGCAAATAAAAAATATAAAATAACATAAACCCTAATAACAACCATCATCAGTATAAAATGAAAATATCCCAACCAATAACTGCAATACTTTTTTCTTCCGCCTTTATATTTTCCTGCAAAGAAAAAAAAGATGACCAGGTGGATGCGCCACAAAAAATCTGTATCACAGATTCGATGGAAAGAATTATCCGCATTGATTCTGCAACTACCAGTAATATTGAAAGCGAATTAAAATTGTCGGGTGAGATAAGCTTTAGTGATAGCAAAGTGGTAAAAGTGTTTTCCTTTAGCAGTGGCAAAGTAATGAAAGTAAAAGTTTCGCAGGGTGATAAAGTGAGTAAGGGCCAGGTGCTAGCGGTTATTAAAAGTGTGGAAGTAGCAGGTAATTACAGTGACCTTTCTACATCCGGCAATGATGTAACCATTGCTAAAAGGCAACTGGATAATGAAGAATCATTGTATAAAAATGGTATTGCCAGCGAACGGGAATACCTGGAGGCAAAAGAGAATTATACAAAAGCATTAACCAGTGTTCAAAAATTAAAAGAACAAATAAATATTAACGGTGGTGGCCACACAACTGCAGGCGGCACTTACGTAATAACGGCACCCATGGCAGGTTACGTGGTTGAAAAAAAGATCAGTGAAGGCGCTTTTATACGAAATGATAACAGTGAGAATATGTTTACCATTGGAGATATCAGCGATGTGTGGGTGTATGCAAATGTGTATGAAACAGATATTGCAAAAGTAAAGGAAGGCTATAAAGCTGCTGTAACAACACTTGCTTATCCGGATAAAGTTTTTACAGGTGTTATTGATAAGGTTAGCCAGGTTTTGGATCCTGAAACAAAAGTGATGAAGATAAGGGTAAAATTAAAAAATGATAACCTGCAGCTAAAACCTGAGATGTTTGCCAATATTGCTGTTATAAATAAAGAGGGGCAACAGGCAATTAATATTCCAGCGGCTTCCATCATTTCAGAGAACGGGAATAATTATGTAGTAGTGTACCATAGTAAATGCGATTTAAAAGTGCAGCAGGTAGAACTGCTAAAAATTTCCGGTGATAAGGCTTACCTCAAATCTGGTTTACAAATTGGCGAAAAAGTTATTTCAGCCAACCAGATATTATTGTTTAGGGCATTGACAGAAAAATAACAATCACCTCACTTGAGTAGCCACCAAATATTAAAAAGGTTTTTATAATAGCAACATGAATAAGTTCATCAAAAAAATAATACATTTTTCTTTACGGCACCGCATTCTGGTATTTTTTTTAACGGGTATCCTTGCAGTAATTGGTGTGGTAAGTTATAAAAGTACGCCCATTGAAACCTTCCCCGATGTAACCAATACACAGATCATCATCATTGCACAATGGAGTGGCAGAAGTGCTGAGGAAGTGGAAAAGTTCATTACCATACCAATGGAAACTGTTTTGAACTCTGTGCAAAAAAAATCAAACCTGCGTACTACTTCTGCCTTTGGCTTATCATACATACGGATCATTTTTGATGATGATGTGGATGATGCTTTTGCCAGGCAACAGGTAATGAGCCGCTTAAGTGGTGCAGATTTACCAGATGGTGTAAAGCCTGACGTGCAGCCACCTTACGGCCCCACCGGTGAAATTTATCGATACACTTTAAGTAGTGCTACAAGGTCTATACGTGATTTAACTACTGTTCAAAACTGGGTGCTTGACAGGCAGTTTAAAAGTGTGCCTGGCGTGGCAGATGTAAATAGTTTTGGTGGAGAAGAAAAAACTTTTGAAGTAAGTGTTAATCCGGATTTGTTGTTGAAGTACAACCTTACATCGCTTGATGTGTACAACGCTATTGCAAAAAGCAATATCAATGTTGGCGGAGATGTAATTGAAAAAAATGGGCAATCTTACCTGGTAAGGGGTATTGGATTGCTGAATAATATAGAGGAAATTCAAAACATCATCATCACCAAAACAAAGGGTGTTCCTTTATTGATAAGAAATGTGGCGAATGTAGTAGAAGCCGGCAAACCAAGGCTGGGCCAGGTGGAAAGGGCAGATAAGAATGGCAAGCAAAAAGATGTTATTGAAGGTATCATCGTAATGCGAAAAGGAGAAAATCCCAGCCAGGTGTTGGATGCCATCCGGGAAAAAATAAAAGAACTCAATGAAAATATATTACCGAAGGATGTAAAAATCAATACCTTCTACGACCGTACCAACCTGATGGACTTTGCCCAGGAAACAGTGATCCATAATTTGATTGAAGGTATAATATTGGTTACACTGATCGTGCTATTATTTATGGCCGATTGGCGAACTACTGTCACCGTTAGTATTATTATCCCACTCTCGTTATTATTTGCATTTATTTGCATGCGCATAAAAGGCATGAGTGCCAATTTGCTTTCAATGGGTGCTATTGATTTTGGTATCATCATAGATGGAGCGGTGGTAATGGTAGAAGGATTGTTTGTTGCCATGGATCATAAAGCCCGTGAAGTGGGCATGGATAAATTTAATAAGCTGGCAAAACTGGGCTTGTTTAAAACAACAGGTACAGAAATGGGTAAATCCATTTTCTTTTCCAAGCTCATCATCATCACCTGCCTGATACCCATATTTGCTTTTCAAAAAGTAGAAGGTAAAATGTTTTCACCTCTGGCTTATACATTGGGCTTTGCATTGGTGGGTGCATTATTATTTACACTTACTCTTGTACCTGCTTTGTCAAGTATTTTACTGCGAAAGAATGTAAAGGAAAAACATAACCCGATAGTCATATTTTTTGAGAAGGGGGTAGGCAGGTGGTTGGCAGTTGTTTACCGCAATCAAAAGTTAAGTGTGCTTATTGCTTTGGCAGTAATGATACTTACTTTTTTCTCTGCCAAATTTTTAGGTACAGAATTTTTGCCTGATTTAAATGAAGGGGCTTTATGGGTAGAGGCAGAATTACCCATGAGTGTTTCTTTAACCGAAGCCAATTTGGTAAGCAATAAAATGGTAGACATTTTGCAGAAGTTCCCCGAAGTAAAGCAAACCTTATCACAGGTAGGCCGTACCAATGATGGCACTGATCCCAAAGGATTTTTTAATGTGCAGATTCAGGTAGATTTGATACCTCAAAAAAACTGGAAAAGAAAGATAACTGAAGACCAGCTGATTGATGAAATGGATGTTCAGTTACGCAAATTTCCAGGCATTGTTTTTAACTATTCGCAACCCATCAGGGATAATGTAGAAGAAGCAGTAGCAGGCGTTAATGCTGCACTGGCGGTAAAAATATTTGGCCCTGATTTTTTAGTGCTGGATAGTACTGCCAACCAGGTGATGGACGTATTAAAAAAAGTAAAAGGGATAGATGACCTGGGCGTATTAAGAAATCTCGGACAGCCGGAATTTCGCATTGAACTGGATCAGCAAAAAATGGCATTTTATGGAATCAATACTGCTGATGCCAATGCGGTAATTGAGATGGCCATTGGCGGTAAAGAAGCTACCCAGTTGTACGAAGGCGAAAGAAAATTTGATGTAAGGATACGTTATCAGCAGGTGTTCAGGGCATCGCAGGAAACAATTGAAAACCTGATGATACCTGCCAGTGATGGTTCAAAAATTCCGCTAAAGGAAATCTCTGCCATACGTACTTTAACTGGCCCTGCCTTTATTTTTAGGGATAATAATATGCGTCATATTGCAGTAAAATTCTCTGTACGGGGAAGAGATTTAGGGAGCACCATTGAAGAAGCTCAAAAGAAAGTAAATGAGGTAGTGCATTTGCAACAAGGCTATAAAATGAGCTGGAACGGAGAGTTTGAAAACCAGCAAAGAGCCTCTGCCACTTTAGCAAGAGTGGTACCCCTTTGCCTGCTGGTAATATTTTTAATTTTGTTCGTTACATACGGCAATGTAAAAGATGCTTTTTTAACCATCATGAATGTGCCCTTTGCCTTGATAGGTGGCATATTGGCACTGCACATAACAGGCATTAATTTCAGTATCAGCGCAGGTATTGGCTTTATTGCCTTGTTTGGGGTATGTATCCAAAACGGGGTAATCCTCATCAGCGTATTCAGAAAAAACCTGGCAGCAAAAATGAACCTTGATGAAGCAATAAAAGAAGGTGTAAGGTCAAGGGTAAGGCCGGTGGTAATGACGGCACTAATGGCCATGATTGGCTTAATGCCGGCAGCCATATCCACCGGTATTGGGAGTGAAACACAAAAGCCATTAGCCGTAGTAGTTATTGGAGGGTTAATAACCTCCACCATACTAACGCTGTTAATTTTGCCGGTAATATATGCCTTGGTATTTAAACTGATACACAAAAGAGAAAATAGGAAATTGCTGAGAAAAATGGGCGTAGTTGGTAAGGTAGAAAAACCAAATCAATAGAAGCCTGATGCCTGATTTTTTTCGGATTATAATTTCACAAATCAAAAAATCTGATATCAGAAATTAGGAAAAATATTATTGTCCGGGCTATAAAGCTATGTGGTAAATCGTTGCATCGATTTCTTGTACTTTTTCAGCTTTTTGGTACGCTGTTTAAATTTGCTACTGTGTTGGTTATTTGTAGTGATCTACTTTTTGCAATATATTACAAGGAGATTTCTTTTTAAACTGAGAGAAGATCATTCTTCAATATCTGTTATGCAAAATGCTTCTTTTTTGAATTAGTTCTTATTTTCCTTTTGCGTTTATTAGCTTCCTTTGTTTTTTGAATGATTGCACTTCACTCCGTTAATTCAGCTTTTGTCCATGGAGTAGATTGAATTATAAAATCGACACCTTTTGGTTCTTTTATCAGTCCCATGATTTAGGGTTTAAAATATTTTAATCAATAAAGTGGAATACTTTATGTATTTGTGTTATTCGCCAAGTTCTGCATTTGTGAGGGTTTGAAATTTATGGTTGCTGCTCCCTTGAAATCAATTAAAACTGGGTAATAAGATTTTGTTCCAAATATTAAAAGGTCTCAAATACATCACGTGTGTGAAATCCAGAATCTGCAGCCATATTTATTTGTACGGCACTAAAATTATCCTTTATTATAATTTTAGCTCGAATAAAGCCAGTAGTTTGTATAGGAGGAATTGCACGATAGTTATTAAATTGTTCTTGCATTTCTTCTTCGCTAAGAATAATATCCATTGTCAAATTTGGACCAAAGTTTTTATATGCTTCTGACGAAGGAATAAACGAAACATTCATTGAGTGATTTTGTAGTTTGCAATTCAGAAAAAAATACTCCCGACAAAATTTAGAATTTCTATGAATACGTTTCTGTAATTCAATTTCTATCCCTTTCTTTAAAATCAAATTGTGGTCTGAGCATTCCCAAAGATTAATCAAAGCCCCAAGCTCCATTTGTAATATGTCCATAATAACGATAACTTTTAAACTGACTCATTAATTTTATATTCCCAATATCGTATTTAAGATTTGAACATGATAGAGTCTAATTGTACTTCCCCCAAAAATTATAATCCTTCTCCGTTTTTTTTACATACTCTAAAAAGTCCTTAGTTTTTGCAAGTCTGGCTTTGCTTCCACACCATTCTGTTTCATCTATCGTCAACGCCTCTATACCATAGTTAATTAGGTTATTTGATGTTGCTTTAGAATTTTTTAAAAAATCTTTAAACAAAGTGTGATATGATTCAGACAATTTTCTGATAATGAACTCTATTTGGTTAAGGGACAAAGAAGTCTTATTTATTAAGTCTTCAATTGTATTTTCAAATGTCAAGTCATATTTCTCAAAATAAAATAAAAGTAAAGCATTTAAATTTTCTTGTGTCTTAGGATAGATATTAAACTCTTTTTTAGGCAGCATAAAATTAATTAAGTTTATTAGTTTTAGATTATGTATTACGGGTATCACTCTAAACACATATTTTATTTTAGCACCCTCAACTTCACCGTTTCAATCCTGGTGTCGCTTACATTTAAAATATCAAACTGGTAATTACCAACGGTGAAGGTTTCTTTTTGTTTGGGAATTTCATCCCGGTTCTGAATAATAAAACCACTCAGGGTTTCTGTTCCCTCACTGTCAGGAAATTCAAGATCATATTTCTCTGTAATAAAATCAAGTTCCAGTCTTCCGCTAAAAATAAATTCGTTGGTGGCTAATTGCTTTTCTACAAACTCTTCTGTGTCATGTTCATCACGGATGTCGCCAAAAATTTCTTCCAGTAAATCTTCCATCGTTACAATGCCTGCAGTGCCACCAAATTCATCCACTACCCAGGCAATACTTTTTCTTTCTTTACTAAATTTATTCATCAGGTCCGTAGCACTCATACTTTCGGGTATGGCAGGTATGGGCAACAATATAGACCGTATATCTGCCGGATTTTTAAACATATCCAGCTGATGCAGGTAGCCCAATATATTGTCAATATTTTCTTCATAAACCACCAACTTGCTTAACTGTGTATGGATGAAAATATTTTTTACTTCTTCAATGTTAGTACTAATATCTACCCCTTCTATTTCTTTACGGGGTATCAGGCATTCCCTTATTTTTTTTTCGCTAAGGGATAAAGCATTTTCAAATAATTCCTTATTTATTTCACGGGTATCTTCTTCATCATGGTTTTTACTTTGCAGAATAAAATGCTCCAGATCAATTTTGGTGAACACATCTTTTTTTTCATTGAGCCTAACATTAAAAATATACTTCAGTATCCACTCAGCAATGTTTACAAAAAAAGAGGAAGTGGCAGAGAAGGCTGCATAAAAAAACTGAACAATATAAGTAATAAAGCCACTGCTCAAAACGCTTTCGTTGGTAGCCCTGAAAAAAGCTTTAAAAACAAACTCAAGTATAAGCACAATGAGGGTAGATAAAATTGTCTCCACTAATAATTTGATATACTTAACGTAATCCGCAAGTGATGCAGGTAATTTCAATTCAATATAATGCCACAAGGGATATAAAAATTGACCCACTAATAAGCCATACACTACCAATACTACGTTTACGCCAACTAAAGTAGTACCAATAAATTTGGCAGGTTTATCAGCGTATTCACCCCAAACCCTTCCGCTGTAAGTACCTTGCTTTTTTCTTAATTCCATTGAAAGCTTATTGGCAGATACAAAAGCAATCTCTATACCCGAAAAAAAACCAATCAGGAGTAAAGAAATTATAATCGCAAAAAGTGCTATCCAATCCATGCAGTAAAAATAGTAACAAACATTGATTTATAGAGCGAAATCAATTTAGCTGACAATGAAAGTTTTTATAATGCTTTCGGCTTTGCCACAGGCATTGTCAAGGTTATCATTGATGATGAGTTTATCAAACTGATCTTTAAAAGAAATTTCATAAGCGGCTTTGTTTATCCTGGCGGCCAACGATTCCGGCGTTTCTGTGCCACGGCCTTCCAGGCGGTTTTTTAATTCTGCCACTGATGGAGGCTCAATAAAAAGGCTGATGGACGATGCAGGATATTGTTGCTTTACATGTATGGCACCTTTTACATCAATATCTAAAATAGGTATTCTTCCTTCATCCCATATCCGCTGTAATTCACTTTTTAAAGTGCCGTAATATTTTCCTTCGTACACCATTTCCCATTCAATAAATTCGTTGTGCTGAATCTTTTGTTTAAAATCATCCATGCTTATAAAATGGTAATCTACGCCAGTTTTTTCTACACCTCTGGCCAGCCGGGTAGCAGCTGAAATTGAAAAAGCCAATTGCGGAAAAGTGCGCATTAAATGCCGTGTAATAGATGTTTTACCTGCACCCGATGGGGCGGTAATGATAATAATTTTGTTGGGGATAGCCATTTGCAAAGAAAAGAAAGAAAAAGGAATTGTTAAGGGCTAAGTTGTTGGATGGTTTTATTGTTATATAGTTATATTGTTAGCGAACATCTATTTACAAAAGCTTATTCAATAATTAAAATTAGCTCAAACCAATTGAGCAATAAAATAATTCAACAAGGCAACAATCAGTTAACCCTCGTAATATCCGCCCCCAATGCCTGTAGCCTTGCATCAATATTTTGATAGCCCCTGTCAATCTGATCAATATTCTGTATCACACTTTTTCCCTGTGCGCTTAATGCGGCTATCAGCAAAGCTACGCCGGCCCTTATATCCGGACTGCTCATAGTGATGCCCCGTAATTGTTGCTGCCTTTCTAACCCAACCACAACGGCACGATGGGGATCGCACAAAATAATCTGTGCACCCATATCAATTAATTTATCTACAAAAAATAAGCGGCTCTCAAACATTTTTTGATGAATAAGTACACTGCCCTTTGCCTGTGTAGCTGTTACCAAAAAAATGCTTAACAAATCCGGTGTAAAGCCCGGCCAGGGATGATCATAGATGGTCAATACACCGCCATCCATGTATTTTTGAATCTCATATAAATACTGCGAAGGGATGTGGATATCATCACCAATAAATTCCATTTGTATGCCTAACTGTTGAAACCTCTCCGGTATAACACCCAAATGCTGAAGTCCAACATTTTTAATAGTGATATCACCCTGCGTCATAGCGGCCAGGCCAATAAAACTGCCTACTTCAATCATATCGGGTAACATGCGGTGTTCGGTACCACCTAAACTATCAACCCCTTCAATGGTAAGCATATTGCTTGCCACGCCAGTTATTTTTGCGCCCATGCGGATGAGCATCTTGCACAATTGCTGCAGGTAGGGTTCGCAGGCGGCATTGTAAATAGTGGTAACGCCTTTTGCCATCACGGCTGCCATTAATATATTGGCGGTGCCAGTAACGCTGGGTTCATCCAATACTATGTTGACACCCTTTAATTCATTGGCTGCCAAATAAAAAAATCCATCAGGGTTGTATTGAAAACCAGCACCCAGTTTTTCAAAACCAATAATATGCGTATCCAATCTTCTTCTGCCAATTTTATCGCCACCAGGTTTTGGTATATAGGCTTTTTTAAAACGTGCCAGCATAGGCCCGGCCAGCATTACAGAGCCCCTCAGCTTGCCGCTTTTTTTGTGAAAATCAGTGCTGTTCAAATAATCCACATCTACATCATCTGCCTGAAAAATACAGGTATCCCTGCTCACCCTATTAGTTTTTACCTTCATTTCACCCAGTAATTCTATTAACAGGTTTACATCAATAATGTCGGGTATATTAGTGATAGTAACTTTTTCAGCCGTAAGCAATACAGCCGAAATAATTTGCAATGCTTCGTTTTTTGCACCCTGTGGTGTTATTTCTCCGGAGAGTTTTTTGCCTCCTCTTACTTCAAATGAACTCATAAAATAGTTGCTATGATAAAAATGATAAATTATAGAAAATGAAAGTAACAATTTTAAATAAAAAACCCTGATTCAATTATTGAACCAGGGGGATATTTTTTTTACTTATTATAAGATAATTTCTAAAATCGCTTTTTAAAATTTCGATTGTTATTGTTCCTGTTATCGCCCCCGGGCCTGTTATTTCCACCACTGCCGGTTCTGTTATCACGACCTGCGTTGCCGCTATTTCCACCCCTGTTATCCCTGCCGGCATTGGTGTTATTATTTCTGGCACTAAAATTTTTACGGTAACCATTGTTGGCACCACGTGCAGGATAATCATCAGTTCTGGTATCCACCCTGTGTTTTACAAATGGCCGGTTGTTGAATTCCAACTGCCCGTCAGTCATGCTTTGCAGCTCTGTTTGTATATTGTCATCATGCACCAGTTCTTTATGCCAGTTGCTGTAAGTAAGCTTCATGTAGTAGGCAATGGCATTGGCAAATCCCTGGCGCTTTTCAGGGTTTTCTTCTTTCAATGCCTTGTTAATAACTACTTCAATATTTTTACCGAGGTGATTAAATTTGGGGTACCTTTTCGGATAAGGCAATGGCTCCGGCTTTGCTTTTAAAGTTTCCCTGGTAGGTATCGGGTAAGGGCTATCCACATCTAATTTAAAATCACTGATCAAAAATAAATGATCCCATAATTTATGGCGAAAATCCTCCACATTTTTTAAATGCGGATTTAAAAATCCCATCAGTTCTATAAGGCTCATAGCATTACGCTGCCGCTTTTCTTTGTCCTCAATGGTCAACAAATAATCTACCATTTTTTGTATATGGCGTCCATACTCCCTCATAGTTAAATAACTACGGGTGGTGTTGTATTCCATGTTTTCTACGTTCATCATATAGGCAAATGTACTAAAAACTGCTTCAAGCAGCAATTAAAGGAATGTTTTTCTTATCACAAATAAAAAGGGGCATTTGTAGGTTTTTGTCCGGGCAAAGAAGCAGCCATGTGGTAAATCGTTGCATCGCCCTCTTTTACTTTTTCAGCTATTTGGTGCGCTGTTAAAATTTGCTGGTGTATTATTTCGTCGTATCAGTTCCCCTACGGGTAAAAAATATCCTGCAAAAAATGAATGCCCCCAATGCTCCGCCGGTATCTGCCAGCCAATCCATTACACTGTAGCTTCTTCCCTGTGCCCAATATTTTTGCATTAGTTCAGTAGAGTAACCAAATGCACTGGTTAATACAGCAATAATAATAAAGTACAGGATTTTTTTATTTTTAGGGATTGTAGTTTTATAAAATGGCCAGCTAAATAAAACAGCCAACAATCCAAATATGCCCACATGAACAAACTTGTCGAAGTCTATTTCAAATAAAAATTCTGATTCAGGTAATTGTTTACCTGGTATCATGATAAGGATCAATACCACCAATAACCAAATAATAGCAGGTATAAATTTTTTAAAAGAAACTTCTTTTGCTGGTTGCATTACTACGAAAAATTGTAGATGCCATCATTTCAGGCTCAATGAAAAATAACAGGGATTTATAATAATTTATCCTACTAAAGCAGTGTAATTTTCTGCACTCAATAATGCCGCTACATCGCCCACATTATCAACGCTCATTTTAATCATCCAACCGCTGCCGTAAGGGTCGCTGTTAATCAGTTCGGGCTGGGCTTCCAATAAAGGATTGATCTCAATAATTGTTCCGGCAACAGGTAAAAAAAGATCGCTTACAGTTTTCACTGCTTCTACAGTACCAAATACTTCTTCGGCTACCATGCTTTTTCCTTTTGTGGCAATATCCACATACACAATATCACCTAATTCACCCTGGGCAAAATCTGTAATGCCAATGGTAGCAACATTATTTTCTAAAGCAATCCATTCGTGGTCTTTTGTGTAACGGAGGTTTGAAGGAACGTTCATAGTTTTTTGTTTATGATTTTTTTAATATTTATCACACGAATTAATACAGAACATGTTTCTTAATTCGTGTAATACTAACTTCGGATTGCAAATTAACTCATTTTATTTCTTCTTTCATCACTTCCATTTTCATGTTGATATCTTTGATTGGCCTGTTGTTATCATCTACCGGCTGCAGGGCAATTTCATCCACTACTTCCATACCAGTTTCCACTTCGCCAAAAACAGTATAGTTCATATCTAAATTTGGTGTGCCGCCAATCATGTTGTAGGTCATGCGTTTTGCTGAAGAAAAATGTATAGTTTTTTTCATTTCAATTACATCCAATTCACTGTTGCTTCTTTTTTTACCCTGCACAATATAAAACTGGCAGCCACTGCTTGCTTTCTCCGGATTGTCATCTCTTGCTGCTGCCAGTGCACCTCTTTTGTGAAACAATGCAGAGTCGAATTCAGCAGATACCTTATAGCCTGCATCTCCTTCACCAAGCATACTGCCAGGCGTAGCATTTTTACTGTTTGGGTCGCCACCCTGTATCATAAAACTATTGATCACCCGGTGAAAAAGCAGGCTGTCATAAAAATGGTCGTTCACCAGTTTTACAAAATTATCCCGGTGCTTTGGTGTTTTATTAGATAACCTTACAATAATATCACCCAGGCTGGTACTAATTTTAACCCTTATTTCAGCTATTTGTTTTGCCGGAGCAATAGTGGCAACTATTGTATCAACTTTGCTTTTTACTAAATGAACCGGTGGTTTCTTTACCACCTTTTTTTTTGTTTGAGCCTGGCATAAGCCGACTAATAAAATCATAATTAACAATAAACCGATCCTGAAAATTTTATTCATACACTAATACTCCTTTTTAAAAACTTGCTCAAAGTAAAGTAAAACATGGTCTTTTAAAAAATTCTCCTGTTCGTATACATTAAATGCGGGCAACGCTTTTAATTGTTTAAAATGCGGCCATCCTTCTTCATCCAATCCCTCCATAATATAATAACCGCTTTGCGCCAGTAAGGTGCAAACGGCAATATGCATCAGGTCTTGTTTTTGTTCTTTGCTGTATACCTGTTTGGCAGTGCCCAGTTCCTGCACGCCAATTAAAAATAATACGCCATCCATATCTGGTTTAATGCTAAATTTTTCTTTTAATTTAATACGAAGCTTTAGCCACCGAACCTGTAAATCTTCTTTTGCATGTTCCATTCGGCAAATATAAATTTAAAACGGCATCTGCGCTTTGATGAAAGTTAAATTACTCCCATTCCCTAAAGGGGTGTAAAGGCGATGGATCTGGAATTGATTATGCTCTTCTGTTAGGCCAATAAAAAAATCAAACATTACCTTTGGCAAAATTTTTATTAAAAGATGTTACAGATTAGTTTTATTCGTCAAAATACAGAACTGGTAAAAGAGCGGTTAAGCCTAAAACATTTTGGCGATTTGTTGTTGGTGGATAAAGTAGTTGCACTGGATGAGCAGGTACGTAAACTGAAAGTAGAAAGCGAAACATTACAGGCCGATTTAAATGCGGCCAGTAAAGCAATTGGCCAGTTGATGGGCAAAGGAGAAAAGGACGCTGCAGAACTAAAAAGACAGGAAGTAACTCAGCATAAATCCATCATGCAACAATTGAACGATCAATTAGCGGTTGCTGAAAAACAATTGCAGGAGGAAATAATAAAGTTCCCTAACCTGCCGCATATATCTGTACCGGCAGGTAAAACGCCTGAAGAAAATGAAGTGGTAAGGGAAGGTGGGACAAAGCCCGTGTTGCCACAAAATGCTGTACCACATTGGGATTTGATAAAAAAATATGACCTGGTTGATTTTGAAACAGGGGCTAAAATAACTGGTAGTGGCTTTCCATTGTACAAAGGAAAAGGGGCTAAACTGCAAAGGGCGTTAATACAATATTTTTTAGATTATAACATTGCAGCAGGATACACAGAATATTTGCCACCACTAATGGTTAATGAAGCCAGCGCTTACGGTACCGGGCAGTTGCCGGATAAGGAAGGGCAAATGTATCATGCAACAACGGATGGATTTTACATGATACCAACAGCAGAAGTTCCCGTAACGAATATATACCGGGATGAAATTGTAAAAGAAACAGATGTACCGGTAAAGATGACGGCTTATACGCCCTGCTTTAGAAGAGAGGCAGGTAGCTTTGGCAGTGATGTACGTGGATTGAACAGGGTACACCAGTTTGATAAAGTAGAAATAATACAACTGGTGCATCCCGATAAAAGTTATGATGTGCTGGAAGAAATGGTGCAACATGTAGAAACTCTTTTGACTGCATTGCAATTGCCTTACCGGATACTACGTTTATGCGGTGGTGATATGAGTTTTACGAGTGCCATAACCTACGACTTTGAAGTGTTTAGTGCGGCGCAGCAAAAATGGCTGGAGGTAAGTTCTATAAGTAATTTTGAAACATTCCAAACCAACCGGATGAAGATACGCTATAAAAATACGGATGGTAAAACACAGTTATTACATTCTTTAAATGGTTCTTCCCTGGCGCTGCCAAGGATAGTTGCCTGCCTGCTTGAAAATAACCAGACTGAGGATGGTATTGAATTACCAAAAGTGTTGCATACATATTTTGGTGCTTCTATAATTAATTAACAAATTTCTAAATAGAAAAAATATTGAGTGATGCTGCTAACCACCAGCATCACTTTTAGTTTGCGTTGTTTTTATTTCAGTCAAAATCAATAGTTATAAAATATGGAATTAGCTTTTAAATGCCAGATGCTTTTTATGGATATAATACCAGTTAAACCATTTTTTAAAAAATTATTGAAAGGCCTTGCAATTAAATGGGTATTAAACTATATCAGGTTAAAGCAGTCAATAACAACTTAATTTATACAATTATATGCTGTTATCCAACCGTTTAAAAAATCAACATCTTTTATGGAGGGCCGGCTTTGGCCCCATGGCTGAAAATGCAGCAGCACTGGATACGATCTCTCAAAAAAAAATGTGGGAACTTCTTTTACATACTTCTTCTAAAAAACCGGAGAAAATTGATGTTGCCACCAATTTACTGGATGGGTTGGTAAAAGGGGTTAATGACCTGGTTCAATTGGAAAAACTTACCAAAGAACAAAAGCAGGCCATGCGCAAACAATCAAGGGATGACCTTAAAAACCTTAATCTTCGCTGGCTGGATGAAATGATCAATAGCGAGGCACAATTGAGGGAAAAGATGAGTTTGTTCTGGCATGGCCATTTTGCCTGTAGGGTAATTAATATTTATTATCAGCAACAGTTGCTGGATATAGTTAGGACTAATGCTTTTGGTAAATTCAGCGACCTGTTGACAGGCGTAAGCAAAAGCCCCGCTATGTTGCAGTTTTTAAATAACCAGCAAAATAAAAAGCAACATCCCAATGAAAATTTTGCCAGGGAAGTAATGGAATTATTTACCATGGGCAGGGGAAATTATTCAGAGAAGGATGTTAAAGAAGCTGCCAGGGCCTTTACAGGATGGGGGTTTAATTTACAGGGCGAATTTGTTTTTCGCCCATTTCAGCATGATACCGGCAGCAAAACCTTTTTAGGTAAAACCGGCAATTTTGATGGAGATGACATCATTAATATTTTATTGGAACAAAAGCAGACCGCAGTATTTATCACAAAAAAAATATACCACTTTTTTGTAAATGAAAAGGAAGAAGATTTAAAGATTGCCTTGCTTGCTAAACGATTTTATGAAAGCGGCTATGATATTAAAAAACTGATGGGGGATATTTTCACGAGTGACTGGTTTTATGAAGAAAAAAATATTGGTACAAAAATAAAATCGCCTGTTGAGCTAATAGCAGGGATACGCAGGCTATTGCCTCTTGAACTACAAAATGACAATGCCCAGTTGTTATTTCAGCGGGCATTGGGACAAATACTTTTTTACCCGCCCAACGTGGCTGGATGGCCTGGTGGCAAAAGCTGGATAGACAGCAGCACACTGATGTTACGCTTAAGGATACCCCAGATTATTACAGCAAATGAGGCCATAAATATCCACCCAAAAAATGATGATGATGTAATGATGGGGCAAATGACGGAAAATAAAATGATGGATAAAGTCAATAGTTCTTTTGCAGCCAAGGGTAGCACAGCAACAGTAGATTGGGTAGCGGTAGCCACTATATTTGAAAGCATACCAAGGGAAAATTTATTGCCTAAAATTTCAGACACCATCCTTCAAACCAAAAGCCGGATTAGCACTGTTTTGCTGGGTAAATATCTTAATAATGAAAGCCGGGAAAATTATATAAAAAGTGCTATCATTAATTTGATGAGTACACCGGAATATCAATTGTGTTAATTGTAATTTACCTGTTATTTTTTAAAATGCTGGCGTTATAAAAATGCAGGGAAACCTAAGAAATTAATGGCCCCCGCAACTTAATTATTTATTATGCTTATAAAACGAAAAAGTTTTTTGCAACTTGGATCATTGGCTACGGCTTCATTACTAATGCCTAAATTTTTGAAAGCTTTTGAAAAGCCAATGATGGTACCGCCGGGAAATAAAGTAGTGGTGGTGATACAGTTTAGTGGTGGCAATGATGGATTGAATACGGTGATCCCTATACGAAATGATATTTATTACAGGGAGCGTCCAAGGCTGGGTATTACAAAAGATAACACATTGCAACTTACGGATGAAGTGGGCTTAAACCCTGCATTGGCATCGTTTAAAGATTTGTATGCAGATGGCAGTTTGGGAATATTAAATAATGTAGGTTATCCAAATCCAGACCACTCACATTTCAGAAGCATGGATATATGGCAAACATCCAGTAACAGCAATGAATACACCAATACAGGATGGATAGGGCGCTACCTGGATGCCCAGTGCAGTGGTTGCGGCAAACCTACGCAGGCAGTGGAAATAGATGATATATTAAGCCTTGCTTTGAAGGGTGAGAATAACAATGGCCTTGCGTTTAAAGACCCCCGTAAATTATACAGCATCAGTAATGAAAAATATTTTAAAGACATAGAAGCAGATCATCACAAGGGAGAAGAATCAGCCGACTACCTTTATAAAACTATGAGCGAAACGTTAAGCAGTGCGGATTATATTTTTCAGCAAAGTAAATTAAACCCCACTACAGAAACCTATCCTTCAACAGGACTGGGTAAAGATCTTAAAACAATTGCCTCACTTATTTTGTCTGATATCAATACCAAAGTGTATTATGTTTCATTGGGAAGTTTTGATACGCATGTAAACCAGCAGGAGCAGCAAAAAAGATTATTCACCGAATTAAATGATGCCATAAAAATTTTTGCCAATGACCTGAAAAAAAACAACCGTTTTCAGGATGTACTAATGATGACTTTTAGTGAATTTGGCAGAAGCGTATCGCAAAATGCCAGTGGCGGAACAGATCATGGAACGGCTAATAATATGTTTTTTATAAGCGGTGGATTAAAAGAAAAGGGCATACTCAATGCGATGCCTGACCTTTCAGATCTTAATGAAGGGGACCTTAAACATACTGTGGATTTTAAAAATGTATATGCCACTATTTTAAACAAATGGCTGGGGGCTGATGATGGCCTGATACTGGGTAAAAAGAATGCATATTTGAATTTTATATGAATGAACACAGTGAACAAACTTATTCATTTCATATCCTTCATCATCTTTTATAATTAGGGAAATAGCATCAATAACAACAGCCCGCAGGAATTGCCAATAACCCACTTTATATTTTTTATTCAGTTCTTGAGTTATCTTATACCATGCATCATTTTTTTCAACAAAGGGGTAAGTAGAAATAAAAGGATTGAAGCCAGGCCACACAAAACAACAAACACCATAAAAAAATCGTACAGATTATGAATAGTAAAACTTGCGAAAGTGGGATTAACTATGCTTATTTTATTTTCTGACAATAATTTTATTTGTTCGGAAGTGGGAATAATTGTTTTATCTAATACCCCTTGTAAATTAATTCCCATTTTACTGGCATTTTTAAATTGCTCACCTGTTGCAGGTAAAATAGACCCAAGTGTGCCAGCCAATGCGTAGCCTGATGCATTGGATAAGAAGAATACACCATACAATAAAGAAGAAAATCTTTTGGGAGAAAGTTTACCTACCAGCGAAAGGCCAATAGGTGATAAGCACAATTCACCAAAGGTTTGAATAAGATAAAGGAGGATTAACCATTTTACAGCAAGTAAACCACTATTGCCTAAATCTTTTACGTTGTTGGCAATTATAAAATAACTTAAAGCAATCAAAGCCAAACCAATAGCTTGTTTAAAAGGCGATATTGGTTCTTTGCCTTTTGCCCTTAATTTATCCCATAAAATACTAAACGGAATTGCGAATGCCACTACAAAAATACCATTAAAAATTTGCACCATTGATGGGGGCATTTGCCATCCAAAAAAGTTTCTGTCTGTTTGGTCATTGGCAATAAAAGTTAAGGAAGAGCCGGCTTGCTCAAAAGCAGCCCAGAAGAAAATGATAAAAAAGGATACAATATAAATTACTAAAATCCTGTCTCTTTCAATTTTTGTAATTGAGCCGTCGGATATAATTAAGCCTGCAAGTGTAAGGCCGCTTGCGTATATGATAGAGTAAATAATATTTTGATCAAAAATATAATGAAAAAGCAAACCTAAGCCAACAAATGCAGCACTGGCTACTAATAAAGATGTTGAAGAAAAGGTAGCTTTCTGGGCTTCGCCTTCTTCATAATCAGCAGCTATATTTTTTGAGGGTAAGCCACCAATCGGCCTGCCTTCCGGCGTTCTAACATATTTATCTTTTAATAAAAAAAAAGTAGTGGTGCCAATCAGCATGGCTATGGAAGATGCTAGATAACCCCATTTAAAAGCATGTATATCCCTTACACCATCTTTTATAACATCTCCTATTAACGGACAAATTAACTGTCCCAAAAAAGCACCTAAATTAATGCCCATATAAAAGATTGTAAAAGCGGTATCTAATTTACTTTTTTCTTCTTTTGGATAGAGGCTGCTAACCATGCTGGAAATATTTGGCTTAAAAAAACCATTTCCAAAAATGATTATTCCTAATGCAACATATAAAAGTGTTTTAGCCAACTCAAGATTAGAACTAAATATAGTTGCGCTAAAAAACAACAACAACTGGCCTAAAGCCATCAACAAACCCCCTAGTATTATACAAAGCCTGTTACCCAAAAATCTGTCTGCTACAAAACCTCCCAACATAGGCGTTAAATAACATAAGCCTAAAAAACCTCCATATATAATGGACGATTGCTCTTTACTTATCAGCAAGGCGTTTACAATAAATAAAGTAAGAATTGTACGCATTCCATAAAAATTAAAACGCTCCCACATTTCTGTTCCAAAAAGAACCCACAATCCTTTTGGATGCCTTTGTTGTGCTATTTGTTCGTTCATATATTTTATTTATGTTGCTGAAAAATAGTTTAATCACTCAAAGTAGCAAATTTCCTTTGAGTACAACAAAAGCAATCCGGCTATTTCTTAAAAAAACGAATAAACGGGTGCCATTTATAATAATTTTATGGTTTACTGTAACGGCTGCTTTAAATTCGCACACACCATAGATTAACCCCTTAAAAAATAAATTAATTACATGAACATATTATTAGTAGGAGGAGGAGGAAGAGAGCACACACTGGCATGGAAAATCAGCAAGAGTAGTTTATGTGAAAAATTATTTGTTGCCCCTGGCAATGCAGGCACATCACAATTTGGTGTTAACGTGGATATTTCAGTAAATAATTTTGCTGTCCTTGCTAATTTTTGTTTGGAAAATGCTATTGATATGCTGATAGTGGGCCCGGAAGAACCACTGGTAAAAGGTATTTATAATTTTTTTAAGGATAATACAGCTACTGCTCATATCCAGGTTATTGGTCCCTCAAAAGAAGCGGCTCAGTTAGAGGGTAGCAAGGCTTTTGCAAAAGCTTTTATGGACCGGCATAAAATTCCAACTGCTGCTTATAAAGAATTTGATGCGGCTACTTATGAGGAAGGTATTCAGTATATCCGCAATCACACATTGCCCATTGTATTAAAAGCAGATGGTCTTGCAGCAGGTAAAGGAGTAATTATCTGTAACAATCACATTGAAGCGTTGGCAGAGTTTCAACTGATGATTCAACATTCTAAATTTGGCGAAGCAGGCAAAAGGGTGGTGATAGAACAATTTTTAGATGGGATAGAAGTGAGTGTGTTTGTATTAACAGATGGTAAAAATTATGTGGTTTTGCCAGAAGCAAAAGATTATAAAAAAATTGGCAAGTGGGATACCGGGCCTAATACTGGTGGGATGGGTGCCGTTAGCCCGGTACCTTTTGTAGATGCGGAATACATGAAAATCATTACTCAAAAAATTATTGAACCTACCATTGAAGGGTTACAAAAAGAGGCACTGGATTACAAAGGATTTGTTTTTATTGGTTTGATAAATGTCGATGGAGAGCCATTTGTAATTGAATATAATTGCCGTCTTGGAGATCCGGAAACAGAGGTAATTATTCCGAGGATTGAAAACGACCTTATAAAAATTTTATCAGCTACGGCAGAGCAACGTTTAAATGAAATTGATATTGTCATCAACAAACAGACCGTAGTTACGGTAATGGCAGTAAGCGGCGGGTATCCTAATGAACATGAAACCGGTAAAATAATAACGGGATTATCAGATACTAAAATTGAAGGAACCATCGTTTTTCATGCTGGCACCAGGCAGGAAGGGGATAAAGTGCTAACCAATGGTGGCAGGGTAATTGCAGTTACTTCTTTTGGAAACAGCATTGCTGAAGCAGCAGAACAATCCAATTATATGCTGGAACAAATTGATTTTGAAGGTATGTATTTCAGGGAAGATATTGGGTACGAATTCAGATAATTTGGTTGCTTTTTTTTAAGCAATTTAATTGTGTAAAAAAAGTTCCCATTGCAAAAAAAAGTAAATTTCATACAGTGCTCCATAACTAAATAAATTAGTAAACAATGTGCCCGGTAAGGTTTTAGCGTCTTAAAAATAATAATAACAGTTTGTGTAAAATGTTGAAAAATAAAGTGTTTGCCATTGTTAATTCAAATAATTTAGTTCAACTTTGCTCACATTATTTACAATCTTTTTCTCTATTAAATTATGGGTCTCTTTAATTTTTTCACTCAGGAAATTGCTATGGATTTGGGCACCGCAAATACCCTGATAATCTTTAACGATGAAGTGGTGGTAAACGAGCCTTCTATCGTTGCCCTTGACAGAAACAATCCTAAAAATATTTTAGCGGTGGGTAAAAAAGCATTGATGATGCATGAGAAGACCCATGAAAGTATACGAACAGTTCGTCCGTTAAAAGATGGCGTAATAGCCGATTTTAATGCTGCCGAACTTATGATACGGGAAATGATCAAAATGATTTATCCTAAAAAACCTTTATTTGCTCCAAGCTGGCGGATGATGATCTGCATACCAAGCAGTATTACTGAAGTAGAAAAACGTGCCGTAAGGGATAGTGCTGAACAGGCGGGGGCTAAAGAAGTATATCTTTTACATGAGCCCATGGCTGCAGCACTGGGTATTGGTATAGATGTAGAAGAGCCTGTGGGCAATATGATCATTGATATTGGTGGTGGTACTACAGGTATTACCGTTATTGCGCTGGCAGGTATTGTTTGCGATCAGAGTATACGCATTGCCGGCGATGAATTTACTGCAGATATTATGGAAGCCCTTCGCCGGTATCATAGTTTGCTTATTGGCGAGCGCACTGCAGAGCAGATAAAGATACAGGTAGGTGCCGCCATGAAAGATCTTGAAAATCCACCGGATGATATTCCGGTAAATGGCCGTGACCTTGTAACCGGTATTCCCAAGCAGGTAATGGTAAGTTTTCAGGAAGTGGCTGAAGCATTGGACAAAAGTATTTTTAAAATTGAAGAAGCTATTTTAAAAGCATTGGAAACCACTCCGCCGGAATTGGCTGCAGATATATATCGCCGTGGTTTATACCTAACTGGCGGTGGGGCTTTATTAAGAGGGTTGGATAAACGCATAGCTGCAAAGATAAAATTACCGGTACATGTTGCAGATGATCCGCTTAAAAGTGTAGTTAGGGGGACAGGTATTGCACTAAAAAATTACGATAAATATCCCTTCGTAATGCGTTAAGTTTCGCTTTAAATGGTGGAACCAATTTTCTTGTAACCGAAAGTGTTTTAAGTTCTTTTGTTATGAAAATTTTGCTACATTTCATACACTCAAATAGCTCTCCCGTTGGGGGCTTAGGAGGAATGCTTCATGCGTAATATCTTTCTTTTCATCCGCAGGTTTTTTAATCTTATTGTCTTCCTGTTACTGCAGGTATTCTGTATTTATCTGATTGTTCATTATAACCGTTATCACAATGCGCTGGCTTCTGTGTATATGAATGAAATTACAGGCAGGGTAAATAGCCAATACGCCAAAGTAGACGATTTTTTGGCACTCAAAAAGAAAAATCAGGAACTACATCGTCAGAATGAACGCCTACTTAATTTAATAAAAGATAATTTTGAAATCCCTGACACCAGTAGTAAAATTATAACTGCTTCTATTCCTTATGATACTACCTTGGGCAATCATCGCAAATGGATATATCAGGCAGCTAAAGTAGTTTCCAATTCAGTATCTGCACAAAATAATTTTATCGTTTTAGGCAGAGGCTCAGGACAGCGATTAAAAAAAGATGAAGGAGTTATAGATCCGAATAACGGTGTTGTTGGCATTGTTACAGATGTGAGTGAAAATTATGCAGTAGTCATGAGCCTGCTCCACAAAGACAGCAAAATTAATGCCCTGATAAAAAATGATCCGTCAGGAGGCGGCACCATTGTTTGGGATGGTAATGAACCCAACTACCTCTCCATGATTAATGTAAGAAAAAGTGTAAAAGTAGCCAAAGGGGATACTGTTTTTACAAGTGGCATTACCACTACTTTTCCTTATGGACTAATGATAGGTACTGTTGAACAGGTAGCCCCGGAAAAAAGCACTAATAACTATATCATTAAAATAAAATCTACAGCTAATTTTTATAATCTGCAATATGTTTATGTAATTGATAATTACCAAAAAGAAGAGATCAATAAATTGATAGAGAAAGCAAAAAGCAAGATCAATAATTAATTGCCATGGGATAAGCAACTATGAGTACACTGGTTAAAAATATTATGCGCTTTATTATACTGATATTGGTTCAGTTTTTTGTGTTGGACAAGGTGCATCTTAACTATATGGCTACGCCATACATTTATATTTTATTTATTTTTTGGATGCCTTTTAAGTTTAGCCGCACGCTACAAATGATTCTGGCTTTTTTATTAGGCTTTGCATTGGATAGCTTTAGACATAACCCCGGTTTTCATGCAGCAGCTTGCGTTTTAACTGCCTACTTCCGGCCATTTTTAATCAATATCCTTATACCCCACGAAGGTGCAGACACTAATTATGAAGAGCCATCCTTAAAAAGTATGGGGGGCTTTATGCCTTACATGATTTATGCAGGTGTATTAACCCTGCTGCATAACAGTTGGCTGTTTTTGCTAGAAGCACTACAGTTTGGAAATTTTTGGGAGTTCATTCTGAAAACATTGTTTTCAACACTTATCAGTTTGCTACTTATTATTATTGCTGAATTAATGTTCTCAAGAAAACAAAAATTCAGGACCAATACAGTTTAAAATTCTTGCAACCTGTATAAATATTTCAATTAAATGTAAGGCAAATTTGATATTGTTATTTTTCTTTTCAGTAATTGGCAAAAAGAAAAATATTCATTGGTGTACTAATTATCTTTGTTGTTAGTAACATATATGTGCTCAAATACAGATGCCAGTTTTTAAACCGAAATAAAATATTGTGTTTGCAAAATGCACCTGATACAATCAACATTCTAAAATAATCATAAACATTGTCCGTCTTTAACCAGTCCCGTCAAAATGTAATACGCTTAACTTTTGCTATTATGTTTGTTGTTATAATTGCCAGGCTTTTTTCCTTACAGGTAATATCATCCAAGTATAAAATAATGGCCGATGATCAGGGCAAATTCAGGAAGGTTGTATATCCCGACAGGGGTATTGTATATGACCGCCAAAAAAAAGTACTGTTGCAAAATACTACCATTTACGATTTAATGCTGGTGCCCAATAAAATAAAAGGCGTAGATACTTTTGCCATGTGTAAAATTTTGCAGATTGATACTGCGCAATTTAATAAAAAGGTGGTTGAGCTAATTATAAAAAATGGAAGAACAAGGCCTTCTGTTTTTGAAGCATTATTGAGTGATGCTAAAATGGCCATGCTAAATGAAGTAATGTACAAATTTGCACCGGCTTTTTATTTGCAGGAGCGTTCTGTAAGAAGTTATCCTTATGATGCTGCCGCAAATGTACTGGGTTACACAGCAGAAGTTGATACCAGTTTTTTAAGAAGACACAAGGAGGAAGGATATGTATCCGGCGATTATGCTGGTATGACAGGTATTGAACGCAGCTATGAAAAAGTGTTGATGGGAGAAAGGGGGATTGAATACTGGCAAAGGGATAATAAGAACCGTCTCACTGAAAAACTGGAGAATGGTAAATATGATACTGCCGCCGTAGCAGGGCAAAATATGCATACTTCAATTGACATAGAATTGCAGGAGCTGGGCGAAAAACTGATGCTGAATAAATTAGGATCCATTGTGGCAATTGACCCTAACACCGGCGGCATATTAGCCATGGTAAGTGCACCTACGTATAAGCCTAAATTCCTTTCGGGCAGCGAAAGAAGAAAACATTTTGCTGAACTTATTCTTGATCCCGCATTACCCCTGGTAAACAGAACGGTAAGTGCAACCTATTCACCTGGCTCTACATTTAAAACATTGCAGGCATTGGTTGGGTTGCACGAGGGAGTTATCAATACAAACTTTAAAGTAACCTGTACCGGGGCTTTTTATGGATGTGGTTATGGACATCCCCAAAAATGTTTGGATAGGGGAACTTTTGATTTGCGCAATGCCATCACGGTTTCTGATAACACTTATTTTGCTACAGTAATGCAAAAGGTTATTAATAATCCTAAATATCCTACAATAGATAGCAGCCTGTCAAGCTGGGATCGTTATATGGCTGAATTTGGCCTTGGCCATAAACTTGGCGTAGATGTGCCTTCTGAAAAAAGGGGATTTATTCCTACTCCCGCATACTTTAATAATCCAAAAATATACGGGGAAGGCAAATGGAACTACTGCAATTTTCGTTCAGTGAGTATTGGCCAGGGAGAAGTAAATGTAACACCGCTACAGGTGGCAAATGAAATGGCCTACCTTGCTAACAAAGGCTGGTACATTACACCGCATGTGGTTGATTCTATTGAAGGAGGCGATAAATATGGTGTTCTTGATAAATTTAAAAAACGTAACAACACTATAGATATTCCAGATAGTATTTTTGAGGCCGTTCATGATGGTATGGAGGGAGTGGTTGAAAGGGGAACAGGACAAAGAGCCAAGATACCAGGAATTATATTTTGTGGCAAAACAGGAACAGTTGAAAATTACATTGGTCTCGAAAAGCAAAAGAACCACTCTTTTTTTGCTGCTTTTGCGCCAAGGGAAAATCCTAAAATCGCTATCATGTGTGTGGTGGAAAATTCTGGTCAGGGTGCATGGTTTGCTGCACCAATTGTAGGTTTAATGATAGAAAAATATTTAAAGGATTCTATTACAGATAAAACACGGCTGGCTTTGATAGAAACCATGGCCAACACCAACCTGATACCACCAAGAATTTTTGCAGCAATAAAAACACGGGATTCATTGAGGCATTCCAAAGATTCTGCTTACCGTATTGCAAAAGGATATTTAAAGAATATGAAAGATACTATTGAATTGGAGCAGGATGAAGAATCGGATGTGCTGGATAAAATAAAAAAAGATACAGAAACTACCAAAAAAGAATTGCCAAAAAAAGATAGCAATAACAATATGCCTTTCATTAAAACAGAAGCTGTTATGCCCAACGAAAAAAAGAAACCTGAGCCGAAAGACACAGTAAAAAATTAAACTCCACTAAAAAAATGTATCAGAAAAGTCCGGAAATAGGGAAAGGGGTTGATTGGATATTGATATTGCTTTATACCCTATTGGTAGCCATAGGGCTGCTATGTATTTTTTCTGTTGAATATAGAAATGGCGATGGCGTGCTGCAAAGCTTTTTGGGGTTCAAAAAAAATTATAGCAAGCAGTTGTTTTATTTTGGTGCCTGTATTGTGTTGGCAGTTTTTATTTTATTAACCGATAGTAAATTATTTACTGCAACAGCAAATCTTTCTTACCTGGTGGGCATAGTCTTGGTGTTGGCTACTTTTGTTGTTGGTAAAGAAATTAAAGGGTCAAAAAGCTGGATACCATTGGGCTTTATGAATTTACAGCCGGTGGAATTGTGTAAAATATTCACCTCCCTTGCGTTGGCAAAATTTTTGTCAATGCCTGAAACCAATTTTAATAAACCAGCATCTCAAATTGTGGCTGCTGTAATTTCTTTTGCACCAGCAGTATTATCTGTTTTGCAGGGCGAAACAGGCCTGGCATTGGTTTATTTTTCTTTTCTTATTCCCATGTACCGAGAGGGACTGCCACCAGGGTACTTAATTATGGGGGCAGCTATGTCGGTACTATTGGTGGTGTCACTTTTA
Organism: Ferruginibacter sp.; assembly: GCA_025359625.1. Classification (GTDB taxonomy): domain Bacteria; phylum Bacteroidota; class Bacteroidia; order Chitinophagales; family Chitinophagaceae; genus Ferruginibacter. The sequence continues at coordinate 37,384 of JANYFT010000429.1, read as the reverse complement.
CTCTCCACTAAAACATTACTGATATCTTTTAGTGTGTTAGGTGCTGTTGTTCTCTATTTAAACAGAAAGCAAATCAGGCGAAACAATCGTTTACTGCTAATAGTAATAAGTAGCTGGGCATTTTGTATTTTGTTTGTAGGAGTGATAGTACCTTTTACCTTTAAACATGTGTTTAAAAAATACCAGGCCGACAGGATATTTAGTATGGTAGGGGTAGATAATCCCTTTGTAGATAAAAATACGGTAGATATCACCAACACTGCTGATGAAAAAGCCAAACAGAAAAAAAATGATCAGCAAAATTACAATGTAAAACAATCAAAAATTGCCATAGGTTCCGGTGGGTTAATGGGTAAGGGTTTTTTAAAAGGCACACAAACACAGGGCGATTTTGTACCCGAACAGCATACCGATTTTATATTTACTTCCATAGGCGAAAACTTTGGTTTTTGGGGAAGCACCCTGTTGATGCTAATTTACCTTAGTTTAATTTTACGTATTGTAACCATTGCAGAAAGGCAACGAAGTACTTTCACCAGGGTATATGCCTATGGTGTTGCAAGTATTTTCTTTTTTCATGTGGCAGTAAATATCTCTGTAACTATTGGCCTTGCGCCAGTGATAGGTATCACACTACCTTTAATGAGTTATGGCGGCTCGTCTTTACTTACGTTCACTATCTTACTTTTTATATTGATCAAACTGGATGCAGACAGGCAGATGGTGTTGCGGTAAAATACCGTCGGCACCGAAGGTCAGACTGTATTTTGTACGTGTACGTATTTCAAGGTATAATTATAAAGGCTCTTTCAAGTAACTTTACAACGAAACTTAATAAAACAATACTCCCTTAAAAAGAATACCGGAGTCTAAAATTCTTCCTTCCGGCAAGTGTGCAGTATGAAAATAATTCCATTGAGTGAAGGCGCATTCACCATAGATAAAACTAAAAAATTTGTTCCATTTAATAAAAACAAAGATGACCTGCAGCAAAGACCTGCTGGCAGTCTGCTGGTTGAAGTGCAACCATTTTGTATTGTTACAAAAAATGATATTATTATAATTGATACCGGTTTGGGTTTTACTGATAAAGATGGCGGATTGCAAATACATCAAAATCTGCTGAACTATGGAATTAATCCGGTGGAAGTAACCAAAGTATTATTAAGCCATCTTCACAAAGATCATTCAGGTGGAATAAGCGTAGAAGATAAAGTATTGCAACAGCATTTTATCAGTTTCCCCAATGCTGTTTATTACGTTAATAAACAGGAGTTGGCATTTGGTTCAGATAAAGCCAATACATCTTATCAACAGGAAGATTTTGCATTATTGGCCAGTACAGATAAAGTAATTTTTACCGAAGGCAAAGGAGTAATTGATGGCTATATCAGCTACGAAGTAACCGGAGCACACTGCCCTTTTCACCAGGTTTTTTGGATTGAGGAAGATGGTAAAAAAGTTTTTTTTGGAGGGGATGTTGCGCCACAACTGCAGCAAATGAAAAGCCGTTTTATTGCCAAATATGATTTTGATGGAAAGAAATGCATGGAATTAAGACAACAATGGTGGCAAACCGGGCAAGATGAAAAATGGACCTTTCTTTTTTATCATGATATAAAAACACCCGTTGTAGAATTTGAATGATTTGGGTATAAAAAAACGGCTGTACTCTCTATAGTACTGGCCGCTTTTAAACTAAAAAAAATGATTAGGGTAGGGTGGTGGTAAGCTATTTATATCTAAAATGAAGACTATTGATTTCTTCTTAACAGTGGCCTGTTTGGCCTGATTTGCATTTGATTTTGTTTACGCATAGCTTTAAATAACAACTGGTGAAATCTTCCCTCTGCATTGTACATATTATTAACCCTTTGAGGGCCCAGTATTTTTGTAAACTGCTCCTTATAGCTTTTTCTTATGTTCAATACTTTTTCATCCCTGTCTAAAGCATCGGGGTTATTAATTTTTGTAGTTTTTAATTCTTTGGAATATTGGTTGAACACCGGCCAGAATTTTTGAGCTTCATCGGGTTTAAGATCCAATTCTTTACTTATAAAAGCAACTTTCAGCGCTTCAATATTTTCTTGCTTTTTTTCAGATGGCTGCTCATCCTGCGCTTTCACCAAACCACCGATGGTTATAAAAACCAATATAAAGTATAGCTTTTTCATGTCTCTTTCTCCTTTCTGATTTAGTTTTGAAATTTAATTTTATCAAGATAATTCTCCAACGTTTTTTCATCCTGTAAATATTCATCTTTATTGGGTAAATCAATTTCGTCTGAACTGGACGTCATTAAAGACATATCTTCTTCGTTGCCATTTTTTTCAAGATAAATGGTAATGTCTTCTTTGGTAAGGTTATTCAATGCTGCGGTAAACTGTAGTTCATTCATGTTTTTCCCCTTCTCAATGGCAGCGTCTAGTTTAGCAAAACTAACAGGCGAAACAACATTAGTATGATCGGGCTTATCAGTATATTTATAAACACCTAAAACCATAGCTCCGGCTATTACTGCTGCTGCTGCATATTTTATAAATGACCTTAGTTTATGCATACCTACCACTTTGGCAGGTGTTGCTTTTATTGAGTTCAAAATATTGACAGGCACGGTATTAAAATATTCTTTGGGTACTTCAAAAACGTTTATATGCTGCATGCTGCGCAATAAAATAGAAAGTTCTTCTTCCTCATTTATTGAAATATCTTTTTGCTGTGCTTTTATTTTATAAAAAATAGCTGAAGATAAATTTTCAGAATATCCCTGCGGTACTTCAAACAAGTTTGTATGCTGTATACTTTGTAATACTACAGGCAGTTCTGCCGGTTCATCTGTTACAGTATTTTTTTGCTGTGCTTTTATTTTATCAAGGATAGCTGAAGATAAATTTTCAAAATATCCCTGTGGTACATCAGCAATTTTTGTAGTATCGGTTATCCCTGCTTCTTCTTTTAAACCTATTAAAACAGTATCACTTAAGGTTTCAAAATAACCAACCGGAACAGAAAAAACGTTTTCTTTCTGTATCCCTGCCAATAAAGGACTTAGTGTTTGTAATTCATTTAATATGTGATTGTCAAATTTCATGCGTTATACAGACCTTAAAAGGTATAACAAGTTTAATGATTTAATATATAATCTTCTATTTTTTTCACGGCGTGATGGTAGCTTGCTTTTAATGCACCTTCACTGGTTTCAAGCACAAGGCTCATTTGCTGGTAGGGCATATCATCATAATACCTCAGGTTAAAAACTACTCGCTGTTTTTCTGGCAATTGCTGCATGGCCAGTTGAAGCTTCCACTCAATTTTATTACTATCGTAATTTTTATCAGCTTTTAGTTTATTACTTAACCCATTCTCCACATCACTAAGCGATACCGATTTTCTTTTTTTCTGTTGCTCAATATAGGTAAGGCTTTCGTTGGTAGCAATGCGGTATAACCAGGTGTAGAGCTGGCTATCTTCCCTGAAATTTTCCAGGGCATTCCATACTTTAATAAACATGTTTTGCAAAACGTCATTGGCATCTTCGTGATCCACCACCATACGGCGTATATGCCAATACAGTTTTTCCTGATATTTTTTAATAATAGCCGTAAACCCTTTTTCCTTTGTAGAGGGGTCTTTAAACTGTAGTAATAATTCGTTATCGTCTAAATGTTGTTGGTTCATATTTATTCAGCAGCTATAAAAATAGAAAAAACCAATCGTAAGATTGGTTTTATAACAAAAAGTTTAATCAGGTCAGGCATTTTTTCTTGCAATAACTTTTTCAACGGCTACAACAATATTAGGTGTATCCAAACCATATTTGGTTAATAGTTCAGAAGGTTTGCCACTTTCACCAAAAGTATCATTGGTACCAACATACTCAATAGGTATAGGTAAATTTTTGGCAGCCACCTGTGCAATACTATCTCCTAATCCGCCAATAATATTATGCTCCTCGCAGGTAACAGCACATTTGGTTTTGGTAATAGATTCAATTACTGCAGCAATATCCAAAGGTTTTATGGTGTGCATATTTATTATTTCTACACTAATGCCTTTTTCTTCCAGAATTTTCCCTGCTTCAATTGCTTTCCAAACTAAATGGCCACAGGCAAAAATACTTACATCCTTACCATCCGATAATTTTTGTGCCTTGCCAATTACAAAATCGCTTTCTTTAGTAAAAATAGGCCAAACAGGTCGGCCAAACCGGAGGTAAACAGGTCCTTCATACTCGGCAATTGCCATAGTTGCAGCCTTTGTTTGATTATAGTCAGCAGGTACAATCACTGTCATGCCTGGTAACATTTTCATCATGCCTATATCTTCCAAAATCTGGTGCGTTGCTCCATCTTCGCCCAATGTTAAGCCTGCATGTGAAGCACAAATTTTTACATTTTTATTGCTATACGCAACCGACTGCCGGATTTGATCATAAACACGACCCGTAGAAAAATTGGCAAAAGTTGTGGTAAAGGGAATTTTCCCCCCGATGGTTAAACCTGCTGCCACACAAATCATATTGGCTTCGGCTATGCCGCATTGTACAAAACGTTCAGGGAATTCTTTTACAAAAGCATTTAATTTCATTGATCCTAACAGATCTGCAGTGAGGGCTACGATGTTTTCATTTTTTCTGCCCGCTTCTACTATACCATCGCCAAAACCACTGCGGGTATCCTTATTGCCTGTTACCTGTATTTCTTTCAGCATAAATATTTACTTGCTTTTTTTAATTGAGCCGCAAGATAATGGGTTGTTGTTAATTTACGTGCCTGTTTTTTAGCTAAATAAATTTTAATCTTTTTTTAAAGTAAGCTCCCATTTCCAGGCACTATCCATCATTTCATCCAGGTTGTATTTTGGCTGCCACCCCAGTTCATTTTTTGCCTTACTGTTATTGGCATATATGGCAACAACATCCCCGGTTCGCCTGGGGCCTACTGAATAATTTAATTTTACACCACTTGTTTTTTCAAAGGCATTAATAACTTCCAATACCGTGAATCCATCGCCTGTACCCAAATTAAATATCTCGGGGTTTACCGTATTTTGGTTGCTGATAAGAAAATTAAGGGCCAGTGTATGCGCATGAGCAATATCACATACATGAATATAATCACGAACACAACTGCCATCTCTTGTAGGATAATCTTGTCCCCAAATTTGCATAGTAGGTAACTTGCCAATAGCAGTTTGTGTAATGGCTGGTACAAGATTAGCGGGCCTGCCCAATGGAATTTCGCCAATTGAGATAGAAGGGTGTGCCCCAACCGGATTAAAATACCTCAAAAGTATAGCTTGTACGTGGTTACTTTTTACGGCATCCCGTACAATTACTTCGCCCATTTGCTTGGTAGCACCATAAGGAGATTCAGCAGGCTTTTGGGGCGTATCTTCTGTTACCGGAATAACATCCGGATTACCATATACTGTGCAGGAAGATGAAAATACGAAATTAGGAATGGCATATTTTGCAGCGCATTTTAAAATATTTATCAGGGAGCCAAGATTATTTTCGTAGTACATCAGCGGTTTTTCAACTGATTCGCCTACCGCTTTATAGGCAGCAAAATGGATAATGCCGGTTATATCCTTATTTTCTTCAAAGATCGTTTCTGTATCTTTTAAATTACACAGATCTACCACATAATTTTTTATTTTTTTACCCAGTATTTTTTCTGCGTTATCTAAAATGGTTATACTGCTCCTTGAATTATTATCTATGGAAATTACTTCATATCCATTTTGAACAAGGTCTACAATTGTGTGTACACCAATATAGCCGCACCCTCCCGTAACTAATATTTTTTTCATGCTTTTATTATTTAGAATTTAGATTGAAAATTTTTTAAAATATTATCTGCACTAAGTAATATTGCATTATTCGTCATTGCGGTTGAAGCAATTATTGCATCAGGCAGTTTTGTCTAATCCCCCAGCGATGTATTTACTAAATATTCTATTTAGCAGTTATAGAAATGCCGGGTTTATTAATATCAAAGGAATATTTTGTGGTTTAAGTTTACCCTGTAAATACGATAACAAAATATTAGTATAAAATAAATTTAGTTCCATCCACTTCTTATCGCTTTTTGATATGTAACCGAATCTCCTTTTCTTTACAATTTTTCTGCAAAATCTGCCAATGTTTTTACTTTACTTTTCTTCAACAATTACCAACACTTGTATTTCAGCCGCATCATGGTTAATTGGCAGGTCAATGTATACTTGCCGAATTTGATCATTTTTGACAATGGTTTTAATTGCTTCCATACTTTATTGTTTGCACAAACTTACTATATGTTTTATCAAAAATAAAAAAATCACTCATTTATGGAAGAGTGATTGCAGAAGAAAACTTTTACAAATATTATTTTATAAAAAAAGAAACAATAAAATAAATAATGCCTGCAAGTAAAGCACTTACCGGAATAGTAAGTATCCAGGCCCATAACAAACTAACTGTAACACCCCATCTCACTGCACTTAATCTTTTGGTGGCACCAACGCCAATTATGGCACCAGTAATGGTATGCGTTGTACTCACAGGAATGCCCATTTGTTCTGTCATAAATAAGGTTAGTGCGCCGGCTGTTTCTGCAGCTACACCCTCTAATGGGGTTACTTTGGTTATTTTGGTACCCATAGTTTTTACTATCTTCCAGCCACCACTCATGGTGCCTAAACCAATAGCAGTATAACAGGCTAAAGGTACCCAGGTAAGTTCTTTTAAAGCAGCCCCCACATCGGGATATTTTGTACTGTTATAAGCTACAAATGCAGCCCCAATAATTCCCATTACTTTTTGGGCATCGTTACCACCATGACCAATACTGAAAGCACCTGAAGAAAATAACTGCAATTTTTTAAACATTCTTCCAGTACGGTACGCATTGGGTGTTTTTACTTTTTCTGAATAAATGTATGCGCAAATAAAAATAAATATCATAATTAAAATGCCATAAATTATAATTGAGTTATCTGCTTTTCCTAAAGCTTTCGATAATGCAACCGTATCAACTTTACTATCAACTTCCTTTTTAATTTTTTCAGCAAGTTTGATTGCGCCCAGCGATTTATAATCAACCATCATTGGCTTTGCAGCGTCTACAAAAGCAACAGCGGCGGCATAGTTTGCAGCTGTTGATGGATCTTTGGAAAGATCTTTTTTAAGAACTTCTATCTTATAAAATTTCGCTAGGTTTTCTTCTAGTTTATTTTGCTCAAAATGTGCAAACAAAAACAAGGTACCGATTGCAGACAATATTATTAACCCCACTTTTGCCCATGTGTTTCGCATAATTGTAATTACACTTATGTAGATGGATATTACCATCCCAATCAGCGGGGCAAGAAATATGAAGAGTATTATCTCAGTAATTTTTTTAACCTCCACAATAGTACTAATACCAGTAAACCCCCTGGTTAAAAATGCGTGAGAAATTGCGGCCCCTGCAAAACCTCCTATTAAAGTATGAGATGAAGATGAAGGGATACCATACCACCAGGTTAATAAGTTCCAACTGATGGCTGCTATTAAACCGGATAAAATTACCGGGAGCGTTATAAATTCCTGGTGAACTGTTTTTCCTATGGTGTTGGCAACAGCATGATCTTTAAAAATAAAGTAGGCAACAAAATTGAAAAAAGCTGCCCAAACCACGGCCTGAAAAGGAGTTAATACCTTTGTAGAAACAATAGTGGCAATTGAATTCGCAGCATCATGAAAACCATTAATGTAATCGAATATTAAAGCTAAAATAACTATAACTATAAGCAGCGTCATAAAAATAATTTGATAATTGGCTAATTAGCTAATGGGATGCTATATAAATTAGGAGCGTATTTACAAATAGCACATTATTACATAAGCTAATTGGTTTTAAGCGTATTTTACAATGATAGATTCAATAACATTCGCTGCATCTTCACATTTATCAGTAACAATTTCCATTACCTGATATATTTCTCTCTTTTTAATTACTTCTTTGGCATCCGGTTCTGTTGCAAACAGGCGCTCTATACTCATATCAAAAATATCATCGGCCTGGTTTTCTATACTGTTAATGGCAACTAAAGCATCAGTTATCTGGCGCATGTTTTTCATATTGCGTAATTCGGTAACTGCTTTATGCACCTGCACACACCCCACGGCAATTAATTCGGCCATTTTAAGAAAGCCGGTTTCATTTGGATTGACCCGGTAAAAATTTATTTTTTTTGCAGCAGCGTAAATGTAATCGGCAATATCATCAAGAGAAGAGGCAAGGTAATGGATGTCTTCACGGTCAAAAGGGGTAATGAAATTTTTACCCAGTTCTGTAAAAATATTATGGGTGTAATCATCATTTATATGTTCCATATCTTCAATCTCCTGAATCAATTGGCCCCGTTTATCAAAATCGGGTTCATTAACCACTTCTTTTAGCTTATAACCCATTTTTACAAGCTCTTCTGCTACACTTTCAAACAGCTGAAAAAATACCCTGTCTTTTGGTAAAAAAATTTTAAAAATTGAATTAAATCCCATGGTTGAAAAAATTTTGGCAAAGGTTAAGCTTTACCGTAAAAAAATAATGCAGTTTTAAAATAGTAACAATTTGGTAACACAGAGTTAACATTAAATTGTTATTTCTTTGCGGCAAAATTTGTGTTATGCTTAAGAAAAAAATGCCTTTAGTGGCGTTGGCTGTATTGCTATGCCAGTTACTGCATGGCCAATACCTGATGGATATGGTTGACACTACAAAGGATATGGGTAAGGGAATGTTGGCCTTATACAACCGGTTTGATAATATAAAGTTGAGTGGATATATTCAACCACAATTTCAGGTAGGGGAAAGTAAAGGTGCCAAAGGTTTTGCAGGTGGAGATTTTGCTCCAAATAGCAATAACCGTTTTATGTTAAGAAGATCAAGGGTAAGGTTTGATTATATAAATTTCCCTAAAGCAGGTAATGGCCCTTCCCTGCAATTTGTTTTTCAATTTGATGCTACAGAAAGAGGCGTGAATGTAAGGGATGTTTGGGGAAGGATTTTTGAAAATAAGTTTCAGGTGTTTGCTTTTACAACGGGTTTGTTTGCCCGCCCTTTCAGTTACGAATTAAATTTATCAAGTGGCGACAGAGAAAGCCCCGAACGTGGCCGTATGAGCCAAATATTGATGAAGACAGAAAGAGATATGGGAGCAATGATAACATTTGACTCAAGAAAAAAGAACAATAAATTAAAATTTTTGAAAATTGATCTTGGTGTTTTTAATGGTCCTGGCCTTTCTTCTTTAACTGATTATGACAGCCATAAGGATATTATTGGCCGTATTACTATAAAGCCACAATCCCTTGGTAAAAAAATAACATTCGGTGCTGCAGCATCTATGTTATATGGAGGCTTATCGCAAAACACAAAATATGTTTATACCACCCAAACTTTTAACGGAACTAAAAATTTTATCGTAGATTCTGCCGCCACGAATACTGGCAATATTGCGCCAAGAAAATACTATGGAGTTGATGCACAATTAAAAATTAAAAACAGAGTTGGTTATACCGAGTTTAGAGCTGAATATATTACAGGCAAACAAACTGGTTCAGCTGTTACGAGCGAAACACCTGGTATTTCACTTACTGGTAATGAAGGTTATTATATCAGAAAATTCAGCGGAGCCTACTTTTATTTTTTACAACATCTTGGCAGCAAGCGTCATCAAATTGCAATTAAATATGACTGGTATGATCCAAATACAGAACTAAAAGGAGATGATATCGGAACAGCAGGTACAACAATAAGTGCTGCTAATATTAAGTACAATACTTTGGGATTTGGCTATATTTATTATCTGACAGAAAATGCCAAACTGGTTTTATGGTATGATAAGATTACCAATGAAAAAACCAATTTAACAGGTTACAAAGATGACTTAAAAGACAATGTTTTTACCTGTAGAGTGCAATACAGATTTTAAATTTTTATACAGCTTTTATTTTTATTTGCTTCTAAATTATGAGGAAGACCACTACAGGATTATCCTACAGGGGATAGCCGTAAATAAAATAATTTTGGACAGAATTCCTAAATGATAATCCTGAGCGTAGCAACACCTTTAATACCATATTAAATATTGATTCCGCTTGTTGCCTAATAATAAAGCAGTGTATAGATGGACGACTTTATTTTAAAAATGGCTTAAGGCCAAGTGTGCTTATGCTGTAACTTTCCAAAGATGACAATTCTCTAAAACTTGTACTGACAAACGGTTACACAGTCTAAAAAAGAATACCTAATTTAGCTTATGATCATCTTGGAAAACGAAAAATTGCGGGCTGTTATTTCACCCAAAGGAGCCGAATTGCAAAGCCTTACTAATAAAGAAACGGGCATAGAATATATGTGGAGCGGCGATGCTGCCTTCTGGGGCAAACACAGCCCTGTATTGTTTCCTATTATTGGTTCATTAAAAGAAGGCACTTATTTTTATAAGGATAAAACCTACCATCTTTCCCGGCATGGATTTGCAAGAGAAAGGATTTTTTTAAAAGACCAGGTAAGTTTGGAAGAAGCCGTGTTTTCACTTTCACAAGATGCTGAAACGCTGGCTGTTTACCCGTTTGCATTTTTACTAAGGTTACGTTATGTGCTAAAGGAAAATACATTGGCCTGCATCTATGAGATAAGTAATACTGGTTACGATGAATTGCTTTTTTCTATTGGCGCACATCCCGCTTTTGCGGTTCCAATAGCTGATGGAACTGTTTACAACGATTACTACTTACAGTTTAATGAAACAGAACAATTGCACCGGTGGAAACTGAAAGATGGATTAATTGCTGATTGTGCAGAAATATTAACTGCTCCAGATGGGATGCTCCCCCTGGCGCATGAATTATTTTATGAAGATGCTATTGTATTAAAAAATATGCGGAGTAATAAAATTACTTTGGGTTGTTCAAAACATGCACATGGCCTTCATTTTATTTTTGATAACTTTCCTTTCTTTGGCATTTGGGCATCAAAGGATGCAAATTTTGTTTGCCTTGAACCCTGGTGTGGCATTTCCGATAGCGTCAATCACGATCAGCAGTTAAAAAATAAAGACGGGATAATTACTTTGGATGCAAATACAAACTGGCAACGTCAATGGACTGTGGAATGTTTTTGATAAAGGTTTCATAAACAATGAATATTACCGTTCTTCATTCTAATTCTTTACAATAATATCCTGCATTGCCTAACATTGTTTCCACTTCTTTGCCTGCAATATTATTCCCCACCACCCTTAAAATATTATCACAATCCTGTAGGTCAACATTCCATTTAAAAATATCAGGATGCACATTTAAACTACTTTCAATAGCATTGATATGGCTACTATCTGAAAGGTTGGTTTTAAAAACAAGTATCTGCATAAAAGTATTTTAGTTAAGGGGATACTTTAATAAAATGAAGCAACAAATTCAACAACAGGAGTATTTAACTTATTACTTCACTGAATTATTCTGCCATATCAGTAGTTTCCCTAGTTTCCCGCCCATGTATTTTCCACCTGCTGCCACAACGGTTTTTCCATTCCGATTTAAACTTCTCCTTTTCTTCCGGCGTCATATTGCCCATTTTTTCCTGCATCTTCATTTTCCATTGCTCCCTTCTTCCCCTGCACCCGCCATGAAAACCGCCAAATAATATTTTACTTAATAATAAAATGCCCAATGCCTGTATAAACGTAATAGCTTTAACGCCTAATACAACCGGCAGTATCGCATTCCATAAACCCATTACTACAAAGCCCAGTAGTAACACAAAGGCAATAAAGAAGGTAATAAACATCAACCCTTTTTTTATCCAAAATTTTTTCATTGTATGTATTTTTAATATACCCTGTTTCATAGCTTAAGGGCATTAATTTTTAATTTGTTGTAATTGCCCAAGGGGCATTATTTAATAATTTAACAATTCATCTTTTAAAATTCGTAACCGCTCTCTTAAATGTAATACAGCATAGCGTTTACGGCTAATAAGTGTGGCCACACTAACACCGGTTTTTGCTTCCATATCTTTAAACGAAATGCTATTCATCTCATGTTCTATAAATACTTCCCGCTGTTCTTCGGGCAGTTCATCCAGTGCCAGTTGCAACTCTTCCCAAAATATATTGCGCAGGTATTCTGTTTCCGGATTGGTATCTGATTGCAGTAATATTTCTTTCCAGTCAAAACTCTCTTCTTCAGTTGACGAAGTTGTAAAAATATCATCTGCCAACGGTAGCTTTTTTTTTCGGTAGCTATCCGTTATCTTATTATTGGCTACAGTAAACAGCCAACTGGTTGCCTGGGTAATGGTTTCGGCATTGCCTGCAAACTGGTAAAATACTTCCTGAAGAATGTCTTCTGCATCTTCCGGACTGGCTACTCTTTTTTTAATAAAGCCAAGCAGGCGCCTGCTCATAGTTTTAATAATGTGAGTAATATTATTATTAAGCTCAGTACTCATCGCAATTGGTATAGTCAGCCCGTCTTCCATTATATACTGAAAGACGGGCAACGATGCTCCATATTTTAAAGATGACAAAATATTTTTTTACAAGATCACAATTTAATCAAACAAGATGGGAAGAAATTTTAGAGTCCGGTGATTAAAACCAATAATTTTAGTGCTGCCAACAAATTATAAAGTTAAAGTTTCTTGAAAATTAAGTACCGTAGTGGGTGATTCATCTCATAAGACAAGCCCCATGAATGTTATATTGCTTCTCAGTGGGACAAAAAAATAGATTTGAAATAAGGGAATTATTTATAAAGCGTTTGACCATCTTCATAAAAATAACTACCCTTCTTTTTTTGCCATTATTTTGTTTTTGCCAAATTAAAGATTGCTGGAATGGTGTGAAAAAAGCCCGGACGGTTTTTCATTTTCCATTAAAGTGCCTAAACTAATTACGCATTTTAAACAATTGGTAGATGCCGATTAATTGATAACTGATTTTTATACTACCTGCAAAGCAGGAATGAGAGAAAAACTTGGTCAGATACTTTTTCAATTTCCACCTAAATTTACTTACCCAGAAACCAGGCTTCAACAACTTATACAAAGCATTGATACCAACTTTATAAACGTGGTTGAATTTCGCCACAGCAGTTGGTGGAATGAGGAAGTTTATACACAACTTGCAAAGAATAAAATTGTTTTTTGTGGTACCAGTCACCCATCATTACCCGATGATATTGTTGTTGGAGTCCCACTATTTATTACCGTTTTCATGGAGTGCCTCCCTTATATTATTCTGACTATAAAGACGATGTGTTAAAAACTTTTGCTGATGACATTTTAGATATACCACAGATAAAAAAAGTGAATTGTTTTTTTAATAATACTGCTGCTACCAATGCAATTAAAAATGCACAGTTTCTTCAACAATATTGCGATAGCATGCACCACGAAAAAATGATAGCCGCATAATTGATTTGCTTTAACAACGGCACGGTTTTTATTCTATTTTAGTTACAATATATTTTTATACCTGTAAAATATAAATCATGAATTCCCCCGATTTAAGTGCAAAAAAAATAGCCATCATTACAGAAAACGGCTTTGAAGAAATTGAATTAACCAGCCCTAAAAAGGCATTGGAGGAAGCGGGTGCTATAGTGCATATTATTTCGATGCAATCAACAGTAAGAGCCTGGGAAAAGGATCATTGGTCTATTGAATTGCCCGTGGATGTAGATATTTCAAAAGCCAATACTGATGATTATGATGCTTTGTTAATACCTGGTGGCGTTATTAACCCTGATAAAATGAGATTACATAAAGAGTATATTTCGTTGGCAGCCGAATTTTTAGATAGCGGTAAACCAGTGGCAGCTATTTGCCACGGGCCCCAATTATTAATTGAAACCGGAATGATAAAAGGCAAGGATATGACTTCTTTCCCTTCTCTTAAGACAGATTTAATAAATGCAGGTGTAAACTGGATGGACAAAGAAGTAGTAAACGACAATGGGCTGCTTACCAGCCGCAGCCCCGAAGATTTACCTGCCTTTAATAAAAAGCTTTTAGAAGAAATTGCAGAAGGAGCACGCTTAACAAAGGAACCATTGGTACCAATTTTAATTTTTTAGAATTAGGGTTGAAAAAAGTTAGGCAAAATATTTTGCACCGGCACAAAAACAATTATGGCTAGAAAAAGGAAAAGGTAAAATGGGAAAGTGGCAATCGGGAACCAAAGTTACAACCCAAAGCAGTCATGTATTATTAGGGATTTTTGAGGTAAGAATAAAGGTTGCTGGCACAGGTTCATGAGTTACCAGGAATAACAAATAATTCAACAACTCCATATAGGTAAGGTTATGCCGGTTGATTTTCAGCCGGTATTTTTTTTGTTATTTTTTAAAAGGCTAAGCTATAGCCTGCATAAAAAACAAGGCCTATATTATGGCCTTGTTTATCTGGGTTTCTTCTCTCAAATGGTAATGCACTTAAATTTCCTGTTCATGCTTTCTCGCAATTGCCAATGAACTATAGGTACCAATACTTTTGCGCATAATCGTTTTACCTGATTTTGATCTGTAATACAAACGATATTCTCCTGTTTTTAATTTTCTAATCAGCCCATTACAATCAAGTGCGCTAAATAATAGTACTTTCCTTCTTTTTATTCCTCTTATCATTCTTACTTATTTTTCACATCAATTTTAGTAACCTGCAAATAAATCCTAAATGTTTTTATTGCTTCTTAAAATTGAATTGTATTTCTATATTGCAAAACACAATAAATGTGCATCTGATAAAAATACTTGTTAATTTACTATTTATTTATTGCCTTGATCGCTTTCACTATAGTCATTATTTTCTTCATCTTCTTGCCCTACCAATTCATTTTTATCATCCAGCTCAGCACCGGGCACATCCAAATCTTCCCCACTTAAATCACTCCATTCATTTAGGCATCACCATCATCATCTGTATCGTTCAATTGAGCTTCTTGTTCATTAATATCGTCATAATCTTTCTTATTACCAGCCTGTTCCAGAAATTCAGTTCATCATTAGTAATAATAGCATCATTATCCTCCTCTTCGCCCTTTTTAGCTGGGGTTCCATCTTCAATACCAGTACTATAATTATTGTTGTTTTTCAATACATTGAAAGTGTCTAAATCTGGTGGTTAACATCAATGTGTATTGACATGATGTGAGTTTATTGAATGCCTATAAAATCGGGCCAATTAAATTATAGGCGCTACTTTGAATTAGTAGGTATTAAAAGCCCGTTTCAAAAATTTTTATGGCAATTTTTTCTACATTCAATGCCTCTATCTATATATCAAAGCCAACTTGACTTTTGAAGCGGAAAAATATTTTTGAATAGATCTAAGCAAATTATCTTCTCGGTTCAATATCCTCCTCATCTAAATCATCATCTTCCAGCTCATCAATTTCATCAGGCGAAGTTAAAAAATTGTCCACGTCCTGCTGGCTATCAGTTTGTGCTGCATTTAAGGCAAAGCCTTCATCATCTGCATCATCTTCTTCCAAATCATCTAATTCGCCGGCAGTGATTTCCTCGTCCTCCTCCGGGATATCCAGTGGGTCATCCCCATCGGTTGACGCTGCGTATTCCATTGTATCATGTTTAAGTTCCGGTTGTATTGGTGTTGTATCTGGTTCGTCCTGTTTTTTCATAACTGATGTTTAATATTAAAGAAGTAAAATTGTGCCAAGATCAATCTGTGGCATATTGATGAAAGAATAAAACTATAGTGCAGATAATAAGTTTGCAGATGGATACAATAGATTTATGACAGGTAAAGTTTTCATCATTTCTTGTTTATTTTTATAAAAAATTCAATGATGGGCAATGCAGATTATTCAGCTAAAAAAATTTTATCTTCCATTATAGTTGATGGCAACATCCAAAAGGAAATTTGGCAAAGCGCTAACTGGAGCAAACGCTTTGTAGATATGGTTACTGGCAAACCAGGCATGTACAATACACAAGCCGCCCTGCTTTGGAACGATACACATTTATACATCGCCTTTACTGCAGAAGAACCTTTTGTAGAAGCAGCGCTTACAGAAAGGGATAGCATCATTTTTTTAGAAAACGATCTGGAACTATTTATTGATGGCAGGGATTGTTATTATGAATTGGAAGTAAACGCCCTTAATACCGTGTATGAGGTATTCTTTATCTGGAAGGATGCATATAAGAAGGGGGGTAAATTTGATACAGCACAATTTGATGTTCATCATCCACAGGCATATACTTTTGGCGGCGATTACGATCGCAGTGGGGCCAGTTTTTGGAAAGGTACGCACCCACGGGGCATACGCTGGGCCTTTACCCATTTTGATATGGCGGGTTTGCAAACTGCCGTGCAAGTAGAAGGAACACTAAATGACAATAATGATATTGATAAAGGCTGGAGCCTGGAAATTGCTATTCCCTGGAGCAGCCTGCGTTTACTTGCTACTGGTAGGGCTATACCACCTAACAATGGTGATGTATGGAATATGTTTTTGGGAAGGTTTCAAAAATTAATGCAGGATGGTATAGAATTGATGCCTCACCCTGCAATGGCTTTAAATAGTCATGGTATTTATGACACACATTTAGTTGAAAAATGGAGCGTAGTTGAATTTGTAACATAAACAGTAAGACTGTAGTTTTTATCAACAATAATACGCATAGTTGAAATCAGATTCCATATTCAAAACCGCCCTCAAATTGTTTTTATTTTGCAGTATAGTCATCGGATAAATAGTACCATTGGCTTTCTTTACCCTATTATCTTTTTTGACGGTTAAATACTTCATGCTTACCCCTATATCCAATATGCCCTCACCAAGGTCTGCTTCGGTATAAATATATTGTTTTTGTTTTTTTGAAGCTAATTGTTTGGTAAGCATAATATCATTTTTTTTATTGATACTTTTTATTATCAGATCAGTTTGTTTTTTCATCAATTGTTTTTGATAAAATTCTATTAAAACCGTGCCAGTAGTTATCCACCATATTTACATCAGGTAGTAGCTTTAAATGGAAATAATATAAACTTACTTAATGGAAAATTTTTCTACAATTTTTTTTTAAGGTTATTTTTTTACACATATTATTAGATAAAATTGTACTTACCTAAATGGGCATATAATTTCTTTTCTATTAAATATTTACAGGCCGTTTAGAAAATAGCAATGGTTTACGAACAATCTATAGTTGCCGGCATTTGGTACAGAAAAGAGTATAGGTTATCTTATCATGTCGTTTTTGTTATGTTAATATCAACTTTCATCATTGCATGTCCAATTAAAAGACTTAAATTGAATAATTAAATTCAATACATCGTGAAAAAGTATTTTATACATGATGGCCACAAACAGGTTGGCCCTTTTTCAGCAGCAGAATTAATAGAAAGAGGTATTCCCAAATGCACACCAGTGTACACTTCGGGGTTAGGAAGGTATGTAACCGCCTCTGAAATTCCGGTGTTGAATGATTGCTTCAGCAACAAAGCAAGTGCATCAAAAAATATAGATTCTGGATATCCTTTAAAAGCACTTAAAAAAAGCGGAAGCCCCTTTTTGATGAAATTAGCCTGGGCAGTGGTTGCCCTGGTAGTAATTATTGTTCCCGTCGCATGGTATAAAATGCAGGTTGATATACCAGATGCCCCACTTCCTTCTTCTGTAGTTACGGCACCCAATAAGCAAGATGTACAATTATTAAAAACAACGCTTGCGCAAAAGGAATCTGACAACCCCTTGCAATACTTAAGTGTGCATGGTAAAATGCATAAAAATCTTTTAGGTAAAAAAATCATTAAGGGTAGTATTACTAATATGGCATCCATTGCCGGTTACAAAAGTTTGCAAATGGCAGTTATTTTTTTATCAGCTACCGAAACCGAATTGCAAACCCAGCAATTTTTTGTAAACGATTTTGTAACAGCTAATAATAAAATAAATTTTAGAAGTGTATTTGTGGCACCTGCAGAAACAGCGGGGTTCAGGATAAAAGTTTTATCCGCTATTCCTATACCTTAACCAATTAAAATAGACAACTGCAAGCACCAGGTTGGGATCTTTTTTATAGGTGCTTTTAGCAGGTTAGTTGTCGGGATTTTTATTTACAGCTTTTATTTTCTTTTAAAAATTAGTAATTTTTTGAAGTCAATTTTTAACGTATAATTTTATACATCCCGTCATCCTTCATCACCCAATACCACGATGTTTTTGTAAGGTAATTCTGCAAAGCAATATTACAACTGCAAACGACCCTGATGGTGCGGTAAGAAACTCTTTCAACAGTTGTCCATCATAATCTTCTACAGTAATATCGCCACCAATAATACATGAGTTTCGCATTCTATAAAGTGGGCAACACGGTTTAATTAGAAAAATCAATTACAATGAATAAACATTCTTTACATAATTATTTCTGTCCGTTGCCTTATTTGTTTTTTATAACTTAATGCAAATACAGTTACTGCACGGAGGGTATTTTGTACCTTCATACTTCATTAAGAATTTATGTATGAAAAAATATTTTTTCAGTTTTGTTGCCCTGTTTATTATGGCAAACAACTATGCACAAAAAATAGTTACCCTTCCTAATGGTTGGCAGCTATCCCCAGCTGGTAAAAGTTTACCTCTTGGAGACCTGCCACTCAACATGGCTGTTAGCAAAAGTAAAAAATTACTGGCGGTTACCAACAACGGGCAAAGTACACAAAGCCTTCAGTTGATTGATGTACAAACAGAAAAGATACTGGACAATATTGAGATTGACAAAAGCTGGCTGGGCCTGCAATTCAGCAACGACGAAAGATATCTTTATGTTAGTGGCGGTAACGATAACTGGATACTGCAATATGCTGTTGTAAAAAATAAATTGCAATTAAAAGATAGCATTTCGCTCGGTGCAAAATGGCCTAATAAGATTTCTCCGGGAGGGATTGCCTTTGATGATGCAAAACATTTATTGTATGTGGTAACAAAAGATAATAATTCGTTGTACCTGATTGACCTGAAGACAAAAAAAATTGTTCAGCAAATAAAATTAGATGGAGAGGCATATACCTGTTTATTATCTCCTGATAAAAAAGAGTTGTACATCAGTTGCTGGGGTTGCGGTAAAGTGCTTGTTTTTGACACAGATAAAAAAATGATCCGGGCACAGATTGAAGTGGGCGATAACCCCAATGATATTTGTCTTACAAAGAACGGCCAATATCTGTTTGTTGCCAACGCCAATGATAATTCGGTGAGTGTAATTGAAGTTAAAAATAGCAAAGTAATAGAAACACTTTCTTCGTCTTTATTTGCTGATGCCCCGCCAGGGAGCACCACCAACGCAGTGGCATTAAGTGAAGATGAAAATGACCTGTACATAGCCAATGCAGATAATAATTGCCTGGCAGTTTTTGATGTAAGTAAACCTGGCTTCAGCCATTCCAAAGGATTTATTCCTGTAGGCTGGTATCCTACTTGTGTAAAAGTGATTGGTAAAAAAATATGGGTCACCAATGGCAAAGGGTTTTCTTCAATGGCTAACCCTCATGGCCCTGATCCATTGGATAGAAAGCGGTCAGTAGTTTACCAGGGGGTTGATAAAACGGTAGAAGTAAAAGAGCAATACATCGGTGGATTGTTTATAGGTACCATGAGTATTATTGATGTACCAACGCCACAACAACTTGGTGTGTATGCCCAACAGGTATATCGCAACACACCTTACACCAAAGAAAAAGAAATGCTGAGTAAAGGGGAATCTGGTAACCCTATACCTGAAAAAATCGGTAACCCTTCACCCATTAAACATGTGTTTTACATAATAAAAGAAAACCGTACTTACGACCAGGTGCTGGGTGATGTAAAAGGAGGCAATGGCGATACCAGCCTCGTCTTATTCGGAGAAAAAATAACACCCAATCAACACAAACTGGTGAAGGATTTTGTGTTGCTGGATAATTTTTATGTAGATGGCGAAGTAAGCGCAGATGGCCACAACTGGAGCCTGGGTGCTTATGCCAATGATTACCTTGAAAAAAACTGGGTAACAAGTTATGGTGGCAGGGGTGGTGGTTATGATGCAGAAGGAACAAGAAAAATTGCCAACAATAAAGGAGATTTTATTTGGGGGGCCTGCAAAAAAGCCGGTATCAGTTACCGTACTTATGGAGAGTTTGCAGACGATTACAAAGCCAATATCCCTGTGCTTGAAAATCATTTTTGCACGTTCTATACCAGTTGGGACCAGCACGTAAGGGATACCACCAGGGTGAACCAATGGAAAAAAGACTTCGACTCACTGTTAGCCATAAACGCTTTACCGCAGCTGAATACACTCCGTTTAATAAACGACCATACAGAAGGCATGAGCAAGGACAGGCCAACACCTTTTGCGCATGTAGCCGATAACGATCTTGCTGTGGGCATGTTTATCGACTACCTCAGCAAAAGCCCTGTGTGGAAAGAAAGCGTTGTTTTTATTGTGGAAGATGATGCACAAAATGGCCCTGACCATGTAGATGCTCACCGAAGCCCTGCCTATGTAGTTGGGCCGTATGTTAAAAGAAACTTTGCAGATCATACCCCTTATACCACCAGCGGGATATTGCGTACGATAGAATTAATTTTAGGGATAGTGCCCATGAGCCAATACGATGCTGCTGCAACACCGCTCTGGCGCTCCTTTACAGCCACACCCGATTTGTCACCTTATACAGCCTTGCCTGCACAGGTGGATATCACAGAAAAGAATTTGGTATGGAATGAACTATCCCGGCGGTCAGCAGGTTTTGATTTAAGTAAAGAAGACCGGGTGCCGGATATGGAATTTAGTGAAGTGATTTGGAAAGGTGTAAAAGGTATTGATGCGATAATGCCTGCACCAAAACGGGCAGCCTTTGTTAAGGCGGCCACCACGGAAGATGATTGATTGCATTAAACAAGGGTTATTATTTCCTGCAGTTAGGAATCTCTTTATCGGCCAATCCGGCTCACAAATAAACATACTCACCCGGCATTTAAAAACATACATGCTGATAAATTGTGAATGTTTCAATTAAAAAATTTTTTTTAAAAATGATCTTCATTTACGCTTTTACTAAGCTTCGCCTAAAATAAAAGAAGTAATGTTTTAATAAATTACAGCAAGCGGTTGATATTTTAATTTCTTGCAATTGAATCCCCTGCTTCTCTAAAACACTTATTTTTACTGCATGTTTTACCCGCTAATTGTTGTTGTTGGTTCAATAATCAATAAAGCATCCGGCTTAAATTAGTTACATGTCAGCAGAACACCAGCGGTTAGCCGTTAATTATAAAAAACCTATCCCCCTTGAACAATGGGGCCCTTACTTAAGCGAAAGGCAATGGGGTACTGTACGGGAAGATTATGGGTATCATGGTGATGCCTGGGGATACTTACCTTTTGACCAGTCTCATTATAGAACTTATCGTTGGGGCGAAGATGGAATTGCAGGTATTTCCGATTATTTTCAAAACCTGTGCTTTGCTGTAGCTTTTTGGAACGGCAAAGATAAAATTCTGAAAGAACGCTTATTTGGCCTCGGCAATTACGAAGGCAATCATGGGGAAGATGTGAAGGAATTGTATTATTACCAGGATAATATTCCTACTCATTATTACATGGAATATTTATACAAATATCCACAGAATGAATTTCCTTATGAAGACCTGAAAGCTACTAACCGCGGCCGTACCATGCTTGATCCTGAATATGAAATACTGGATACGGGTGTATTTGACGATGATGAATATTTTGATGTGAATATCACGTATGCCAAACAGAACCCACAAGACATTTTTATAAAGATTGATATTACCAACCGAAGTAACAAAATAGCCCCCATAACAGTGTTGCCTACCCTGTGGTTTTATAACCGCTGGGCGTTTACTCCGGATGAACCTAAACCTTCCATAACCTTTTTAAACAAAACATCTGTTAAAGTAAAACACAAGCGGTTGGGCGACTACTATTTTTATTTTCAGTATCCTGATGATTGCCTTTTTACAGATAACGAAACCAACCTGAATAAAGTAACCGGCGTTGCCAATGAAACGCCTTTTGTAAAAGATGCTTTTCATGATGCCATCATAGACGGTACAAACCGAAAAAAATTACAGAACAGAAAAGAAGGTACCAAGTTTTCGCCGGTGTATGAATTAAAATTGAAAGGGGGAGAAACCAAAACCATTTATTGCAGGCTTACGAGCAGGGCAGATGACAAACCGTTTACCCCCGATTTTCAAAAAATATTTACGGTGCGTAAGCAGGAGGCCGATGATTTTTACAATACCATTCTTCCCGATAATATTTCAGCCGACCTGAAAAATATTCAACGTAAAGCGCTGGCGGGTATGTTGTGGAGCAAACAATACTATCATTATGATGTGGAGCGCTGGCTTACTACCAGTGATGGTATTACTCCCGTAAATGATGGCAAAAAAACAGGGCGTAATAATGACTGGACGCACTTAAAAAATCAGGATGTAATTGCCATGCCCGACAAATGGGAATATCCCTGGTATGCCGCATGGGACCTGGCTTTTCATTGCATTTCACTGGTGATGGTTGATCCTGAATTTGCCAAAAACCAGTTATTGCTGATGATGAGGGAATGGTATATGAAACCGGATGGACAGTTGCCTGCTTACGAATGGAATTTCAGCGATGTAAATCCACCCGTGCAGGCATGGGCAGCCCTGGAAGTTTACCGCATAGAAAAAGAAACCTGCGGAACAGGGGATATTATTTTTCTGAAAAGAGTTTTCCAGAAACTGCTAATCAATTTTACATGGTGGATAAACCGCAAAGACCGTAACGGTAATAATATTTTTGAAGGTGGATTTTTAGGGCTGGATAATATTGGTGTATTTAACCGCAGCCATAACCTGAGTGATAAGATGCAATTAGAACAGGCCGATGGTACCAGCTGGATGGGGATGTATGCACTTAATATGATGGACATGGCACTGGAGATTGCTAAACAAGATATTGCTTTTGAAGATATGGCGACCAAATTTTTTGAACATTTTGTGTTGATATCCGAAGCCCTCAATAGCCATAGCCTTTGGAATGAAGACGATAAATTTTATTATGATTCTTTGCGTATTGCAGGTGCGGCCCCTATACCAATGCGTATACAGAGTATTGTTGGCTTAACCAGTTTATTTGCGGTGAGCATCATGGACAGAGAAGTATTTAAACGCTTGCCTGATTTTAAAAAACGGGTAGGCTGGTTTGAAAATTACCGGGCGAAAAACAATCTGTTCTGGCCCAACGAAGAGCGTGGTGATGGAGAAGAAATATTAATATCGCTCGTTAAAAAAGACAGGCTGATTCATTTGCTGCACCGCATGCTCAATGAAGATGAATTTTTATCAGACGGAGGAATCAGGGCCTTATCAAAATACCATGCTGCCCATCCCTATTCAGTAACAATTGACGGTACCAAATATGAAATACAGTACGATCCCGGAGATTCAACCAGCAACCTTTTTGGTGGTAACAGCAACTGGCGGGGACCGGTATGGATTCCCATTAATTACCTCATCATCCGCTCTGTAAAAAAGTATGGTGAATTTTATGGCGACAACTTAAAAGTGGAGTGCCCCGTAGGATCTGGAAATATGTTAAACCTGGTAGAGGTGTCCAAAGTTTTAACAGACAGGATCGTAAGCCTGCTGGCAATAAATGAAAAAGGGGAACGTAAATTAAATGGTGATCAAAACTGGTTTTATAAAAAACCGTGCAACAAAGACCTTGTATTGTTTTATGAATATTTTCATGGCGATAGCGGAAGGGGATTGGGCGCCAGTCACCAAACAGGCTGGACATCGCTTGTAGCCGATTTAATCGGTGGCTGCGAAGTAAAGAAGGATGAATGGAAAGAAGGTACCGGGCATGAAATTTTTGTTGATGAGGACGAAGAAGAGGAGTGATTTTTACAGGGCGAGGCACCTACAAAAAGGTGACTCACCTGGAGAACGGAAAAGTGTAAATTTTGATGACAAGCAATAATGCTGGTTACCCGGAGATAAGAGAATCTCACCTTTAATATGTAATTTATCCCGGCTTTTTTTATTGAAAGGCATACTTCAAGATGCTATAAGAAAGAAATTAATTGAGTATCTTGAAGTAATGATAAATATATTTTGAATACTCTCGAAAAATACAATCATGTCCATCACAAAGGAGTACGAATTAACCGGAATAAAGAAAGTAAGTGAAGCCGTAGCAATCACGCTAAGGGAAATGCGCAATCATTCCAAACCCGGAATGACTGCTAAACATTTAGATGACCTCGGAGGGCAAATTTTGAATGACCTGGGCGCAAAGTCTGCACCTCGTTTAACCTATGGTTTTCCCGGCTGGACCTGCATCAGTGTTAACAATGAAGTGGCGCACGGAATTCCTTCGGAGAAAAAAATATTACAGGAAGGTGATTTAATAAACATTGATGTGTCGGCGGAGCTGGATGGATTTTGGAGTGACAACGGCGGTTCATTTATTCTTGGCCAGGATTTAAATAAGCACCAGCATTTGGTGGATACTTCAAAACGTATTTTGCAAAAAGCGATCGGCGATATCAGGGGCGGTGTACGGGTTGCTGATATCGGGCAACTTATAGAAACGGAGGCAAAAAAATCAGGCTATAAAGTGATTAAAAATTTAACAGGCCATGGGGTGGGAAGAAGCCTGCACGAAGAACCACATGAGATCGCCAACTACCGGGACAGGCTTAATTTTACCAGATTCAAAAAGAATACGGTTGTTGCAGTAGAAACATTTATTTCAACCCGTTCAACCATTGCTAATACGCAACCAGATGGCTGGACATTGGTGGGTGATAAAGGAGGTTATGTGGCACAGCACGAACACACGATCATTGTAACAGATGGCAGGCCAATCATCTTAACTTCAATGAATGAAATATGGAATTAAGAAATACCGGCAATGATAAAACAACAAAAATTAATTGTATTACAACATTATTTTTGTTGTAAAATATTTTTGTTATAAGGCTATGGCAACCTGGTAAATTGTTGTAACAAATTTAATTTAAGGGTGCATTTCTAAAAAATAAAAACACAAACTAAAATGGAAGAGCAACTTGTAAAAATTCGTGAACAGCAAAAAGCCTCCTGGAACAAATTTTCAGGGGGCTGGAAAAAATGGGATACACTCGTTATGGATTTTTTGAGACCGGTGGGTAATGAGATCATTCAAATGCTTGGACTTAAAAATAATGATATGGTCCTGGATATTGCCGCAGGTACCGGAGAGCCGGGATTAACCATCGCAACAATGCTGAAGGATGGCAAAGTGGTCATTACTGACCTTGCTGAAAACATGCTGGAAATAGTACGCGAAAATGCAGCCACAAAAGGTATTTCAAATATTGAAACTGTTGCTTGCGATGTTTGTGAACTTCCATTTGCTGACAATACATTTGATGCCATCAGTTGCCGGTTTGGTTTTATGTTTTTTCCCGACATGTTGTTGGCAGCTAAAGAAATGGTCAGGGTACTGAAGCCTGGGGGAAAAATCGCCACCTCTGTTTGGGATGTTCCGGAGAAAAATTTTTGGGTTACGGCTATTATGGGAACCATCAATAAAAATATGGATTTATCAGCACCTCCACCAGAGGCACCTGGAATGTTTCGTTGTGCCAAAGATGGTTTTATATCGGATCTGTTTATGCAGGCGGGTTTAAAAAATATTACTCAAAAAGAAGTTACCGGTAAACTGAATTGCAAAACAACAGACGCATATTGGAGCATGCAAACAGAAGTGGGAGCGCCTATTGTTGCGGCACTTGGTAAAGCAGATGACGCAACGAAAGAAAAGATAAAAACAGAAGTGTACCAGCTCCTGAATGAAAAATACCCGGATGGAAATGTTTGCATTGACTCGTGTGCGCTGGTGATTTATGGAGAAAAATAATTCGACAAATAGTTTACACCTTTTCAAAAGGTGTAAACTATTTGTCTGCGGCAATATTGTTGCTACCGCTTTGCCCTGTCATACTGCACTGGCCATGCCACATTATCACCTAACTCTTTAGCCGCATGCAAAGGAAAATAAGGATCACGTAAAAACTGGCGTGCTAAAATAATTAAATCTGCATGGCCATTTACCAAAATATTTTCCGCTTCCCTGGCAGTGGTAATTAAACCAACAGCACCGGTTAACAGCGTTGTTTCTTTTTTTATCTTTTCTGCAAATGGTACCTGGTACATCGGCCCTAAAGGAATTTTTTGTTCCGGTGAATTGCCGCCAGAAGAACAATCAATCAGATCAACACCCGCATCTTTTAATTTATCAGCCAGTTGCACGGAGTTTCCTTCCGTCCATCCTCCGGTTACCCAATCTGTTGCAGAGATGCGCACAAATAGCGGCAATGCTTCCCCCATTATTTTACGGGTGTTGGCTGCAATTTCAAGCAACAGCCGTATCCTGTTCTCAAAGCTTCCACCATATTTATCTGTACGAAAGTTGCTGAGTGGCGACAAAAATTCGTTGAACAGGTATCCATGTGCAGCATGAATTTCAATCACTTCAAAACCTGCTTCCAGTGCACGTTTGGTGGCTTCACTAAAATCATTTTTTAACTGTTCGATATCTTCCGGGGTCATCGCTTTTGGCAATGGTTCACCAATGGTGTGTGGGATGGCGCTGGGTGCAATAGTTTGCCAGGCACCTTCTTCAGCAGTTAATGATTTGTTGCCCTTCCAGGGTACATGGTGGCTGGCTTTTCGGCCTGCATGTGCCAGTTGTATGCCCGGGACAGACCCCTGCGTTTTAATAAAAGTGGTGATGCCT
The DNA here is from genome assembly GCA_025359625.1 of Ferruginibacter sp. Lineage (GTDB taxonomy): Bacteria > Bacteroidota > Bacteroidia > Chitinophagales > Chitinophagaceae > Ferruginibacter. The sequence goes on along the minus strand of JANYFT010000429.1, from coordinate 10,539 downwards.
TTTAAGAAATTAATGTGTTCATCTTTCCAGATACCAAGGTCGCCGAAAGAGATTCTACCTTCCGGTGAAACTGCTGTTGCTTCCATGATGATAAGCCCTGCACCACCAACCGCACGGCTGCCCAAATGCACCAGGTGCCAGTCATTGGCAAAGCCATCGGTAGAAGAGTATTCGCACATGGGTGAAACAACGATCCGGTTTTTTAACTGAATATTTCTTATAGTAAGCGGTTGAAAAAGTAATGACATGTTTTTTGTTTTTGCAAATGTCTGTTGATTTTAGTGATTTAAATAATGGAGGAAATTTTTTATTCCTGTTTAGCATGATGGGATCTGTAAAATATTCTATTGGTGAAGGAAAAGTTTTTTTATTTTGTTAACCTAATAGCGGTATCCAATCGTTGCGCAACATTATCCCAGTTAATAATATTGAACAGGGCATCTACAAAATCGGTGCGTTTGTTTTTGTATTTTAAATAATAGGCGTGCTCCCACACATCAATAACCAGTAAAGGAATGGCACCCCATTGGGTTAACTTTTCGTGGTTCTCACATTGTAAAACCGTTAGGCTATCGCTGTAGGGTTGATAAGCTACGATGCCCCAGCCATTGCCATCTACATTTTTGGAGGTTTCAGCAATCAAGGCTTTCAGCCTGTCGTTGCTGCCAAAGTTTTTTTCTACCCGCTTTAATAAATCGCCTGAAGGCTCCGTTTTTTTATTGGTAAGATTTGTCCAGAAGATAGAGTGCAAAACATGCGATGAAAAGTGGTAAGATAATTTCTTTGTCCAGTAATCAACCGTTTCAAGGTTGTTTTCGTCCAGCGCTTTTTTAATCATCTGCAAATCTTTGTTGCCCCCTTTTACCGCACCACCGTGATGAAATGTATAATGCAGGTGCATGGTTTCGGCATCCATGTAAGGCTCTAAGAAATTTTCATTATAGGGTAATGCCTGCTGAATGTAATTGCCGTTTGCATCTACTAATTTATCTATCGGATTGTCTGTAAGGTTTTGTGCAAAAGCATTACGGGTGGAAATTATTGTTGCTGCACCTGCTAAAGTGCCGGCCTTTAAAAAGCTTTTTCTGTTCATACAATTAATTTTATGAGGATGCCTAAAATAGCTGCTATTAAGATGATATAAGGTTCCTGAATTTTCTTGATGTAAAGTAAGGCAAATATTGTTATAATGGCTATTAATGCAGTGGGAATATCTGTAATACTTCTTGAGGCAATTACAATTACGGCACCCACCAAAGCGCCTACGACTGTGGCAGTAATGCCATCAACAAATGCTTTAATAGATTGATTTTTTGCTATCTTTTTAAAATAAGGCGCAGGGATAACAGTAAATAAATAACACGGCAGAAAGGTGGCTAAAGCAGCAACGGATGCACCCGGAAAGCCAGCCACCAGGTAACCTATAAAACCAACGGTAATAACAACAGGCCCCGGTGTGATCATTGCTACTGCCACAGCATCTACAAATTGCTGTTCTGTTAGCCAATGGTTTTCTGTAACAACGCCTGCATGTAAAAAGGGAACAATGGCTAAGCCACTTCCAAAAACAAACGCACCAGCTTTGGCAAAAAAGATAGCTATTTTCCCAAGCGTACCTGTCTCGAAATTCCAGAACCCAATTTGCAAAAGAACAAGAGAGTTAGCTATTTTATTGGTGAACCATTTTGGTGGCGCTTTTACAAACATATAAATAAGCCCAGTTGCTACAAATAACAAAACCTGTTCCTGTTGTGTAACAAAAGTGATGGTGGCAGCCACTAAAAAAAATAGCCATAGCAACCAATGTTGTTTAAAAGATTGCCCATTAAATTTACCAATAGATTTTGTGGTGAGTTTGTAAGAACTGTTTGCAATGATGCCAATAACCGCAGCGCCTACGCCATAAAAAACGGCCTGCATCCAGGCAAGCCCGCCATATAATTTGTAAGCCATGCCCAGCACTACCACCATCACAAAAGATGGAAGTACAAAAGCAATACCGGCTAATGTGGCCCCTAAAATTCTGTGATGTACAAAGCCCAAATAAATGGCTAATTGTGCAGCAAGCGGCCCTGGCGCTAATTGTGCCAAAGCTAATCCTTGCTTGTATTCTTCTTCTGATATCCACCCCCGCTTTTCTACCAGGTCTTTGTGCATGTAACCTACCAATGCAACCGGGCCGCCAAAGCCTGTTGTACCCAATTGAAGAAAGTACATCACGAGTTGCCGTAATGTGTAAGAAGATTTCTTTTGATAAGACATAGTTTGTAACATTACGCAGGTTGTAAACAATTATTATAAAACAGTAGGAATAAATTCAGGGTTGTATGTACGGATAAAAGGAATCAAGAGGCCGGAAAATATTTAAGCAGCGGGATAATATATGATTTTAAAAAAATCAGTCAAGCGCAACTTTATCAATCATTACATCCCAATGTGCAATCAGCAATTCAAAACGATGCTGTTCATCCTTTTTCAATTTATCAACGTCAGGATAAAGAAGTTTTTTGTAAGGCTCAGTCAACGCACCATCAAATGCTTTATCGCTGTTTTTAAAAACGATGATTACTTTAAAATCACAGCGGGTATCTTCGCCGCTGTGTAGCTTTGGTTGCTCTGCAGTAACGGAAATAATGTCTCCTTTTTCAATGGCTTTTTTCAACAGCGGGTAATGATTCGTTTTCCATAAATGAATGAACTCCTCTGCAAACCCCCATTTTGTTTTGTAATAATTTTCAACGGTAAAGCTGGTTTCAGTTTTGGCAGGTTGCGCCATAGTTGTGTGGACTGTTGCAATAAAAATAAAGAAGAAGCAACTGGTTAGAATACTGCTTTTCCTCTTTAAAAATTTTGTGTAAAAACTGTACACATGGCAGCCTGCACAAAAACCAAAGGCCGATTCCAGCAGGGCGAAAGTAGCTAACACAATGGCCAGTATCAACGCAATATTTTTTAAATCAAAAGCAAAGAAAACAAGAATAGCTGCAGAAAAAAGAAAGCCGGTTTTTGCGGCGAATCTTTTAGGCGCACGGTCGGTGGGTTTTTGTTTTATTGAAAAAGCCGCTACCAGTTTATCGCTAGCAATGCCCAGCAGGCTGTAGCTGACAAAATTAAATCCTCGTACAAAAAAGTCTATCAGTAAAAATGCCGGGATAATCCAAAGGCCGGTAAAAAGATAGATAAGCGTAAGAATAAAAACGATGCCTGCGGTTAGCCTTATTTTGTTTTCGTTGATGCTGACAAAATCTACCGGGCATTCAATGTTATTGTTGGCCATGATGATTGGGTTTAAAATTGTATAGTAAGGCTTGGTTTTCTTTCAGCAAATCATTCACCGTTTGCTCAAATTCTTTTTTATAGTCATCGAAATGTACACCTGTTGCAGGCCCATAAAACTCAGTATCCAGTTTGCGTATCTTTCCTTTTTTATCAAGAATGATGGCCGAAGGAAAAGATTTAATGCTGGTTACCTGCGGCAGTGTTTTTTCTGTTTTTAGGCTATCCCCAACGGTAACTTCGGTATTTAAAATTGGGTACTGAACATTAAACCGTTGCTGGAATTTTGTAAGGCTGTTGACAGATCTTTGCCAGTCTGTTGTGTACTCATAAGCCAGTGCAATTACTTCTATGCCACGCTGTTTGTTATTGTTATAGTACTCACTTAAAAAGGCTGTTTCATCCATGCAATTGGGGCACCAGCTTCCCATTATTTGAATGATGACTACTTTATTTTTAAAGCGGTCATCATGGATGGATACGGGCTCACCTTTCAGGTTTTTAAAAGTAAAATCAAGACTTTCCTGGCCAGCTTTTGTAAACATGGCAACAGATTCTGTAGCCAATTTTGCGGCGTTGTTTTTTACAGCTATCCAATTTTCTTTACCTCTGTCACCGGAATAAAATATGCCGTTGGTGATGGTATTGCCATCTTGGATATGTGCTTTAAAAAGAAAAGCATGGCCGCCGTCAAAACCAGAAAGTAACAAGCTGTCCTTTGCTACAATGCCTTCCAGGTAACGATAATCGCCTGATGCATTCAGGAAAGTGCCCGTAAGTAAATTGCCTTTTTGCACAAACTCTGCAACTGACAATTCTGCTTCTGCGCCTTCTCCAAATGTTACCGCCCATCTGCCCGAAATATTTTGTGTTGGACTGCCGCCTGCTACAAACCTTTTACGGCCCTGTATAGCCGTGAAAGGCAACACCTGTGTTTTTACAGCGCCTCTTTTTATCCATACACCATTGATGGTATTGTTGGAAACAACAATTCTGAACTGGGATTCAAACACCGGCATTTGTACAATAAATGAATCACCAGCAACTGTAATATTTTGAACTTTTATTTTTTCAGCTGCATTTTTTATATACCAAACCGGGTGGCCATTTTCTGTTTTCCAGTCAAAAGTAAAGGCGATATTATTGCCATCCGGCCGGTGCATCTGTGCAACCCAGTTGCCCTGTTGCGCTGTAGTGGTAAAAACAAAAAAGACAGTTGTCAGTAAAAGAAGTAACCGCATATTTTCTATTATTTATTTGCTGATATACCTGCTATCAATAATAGCAGTTTATAAAATTTGGTTGAAGGTAATAAACTATTATTTACACTCGCTTTTGAATTGTTTTGCGTTGCAGAACAATTTTACAGTCCCGCTTATCAGCGCTAAACCTTTGCATTTTAAAGTAAAAAATCAAATTACTTCCAGGCCGCAATCTTCCTGAAAAAGGAAGAAAGTTTTTTGTCACGATAAATAAAAGTCTACTAATTAGTAGACTTTTATAAGTGAAAACTTTTGCGGAAAAGGCTAATACTATTAGAATTTTTAAATTAAAAAACAGCTATTAATTCTTAACTGTATTTAAAATGTATTCAGCACATTTTTCTCTTCTGCAAGATCTTTTTTTATTGCAGCTTTTTCACCGAAAAATTCTGTGATAACATTGCTGATCTGATCAAACTCCAACAAAAAACCATCATGGCCAAAGGTGGAGTCGATAGCTTTATATATTGCACCGTCTATATGCCGGGCAATAAATTCCTGCTCTTTTGGTGGAAATAAAATATCTGAACTGATACTAATGACAAGCGTTTTTGCCTGCACCTGTTGCAAGGCCTTTGCTACATCGGTTCTTTGTCGGCCCACGTTATGGGCATCCATACTTTTGCTTAAAAAATAATAGCTAAAGGCATTAAATCGCCTTGCCAGTTTTACACCCTGGTATTGCTGGTAAGATTCACTTTTAAAGTGGTCCTTTTTTTCGTTGGTATCTTCCGTTTGTCCAAGGTGGTAAGTATTATAATTTCGGTAGCTGATCAATGCGATTTCCCTCGCTACCATCATGCCTTGCAAGCCGGCTTTTTCATTGCTTTCTGTCCATGTTGGGTCCGTTTCAATAGCATGTCTTTGGGTGGCATTAAATGCAATGCCCCAGGGTGAATGAAAGGCATTGGTTGCCAGTAATACAATGTGCTTAAATAGTGCAGGTTCTTCAATGGCCCATTCCAGTAACTGTTGCCCGCCCATTGACCCACCAATGCCGGTAAGAATATTTTTTATTCCTAAAAAATCTTTTAAAGGCTGGTAGGCAAGGATCATATCCCGGGTAGTGAAAAATGGAAAATCATGGAACCAGGGCTGCTTTGTTGCAGGGTTAATTTCAAGTGGCCCAATGCTGCCATAACAACTACCTGGAATATTTACGCAAACAATAAAATGGCTTGCAGGATTAAATAATTTTGCTTCTCCTATTATGCCTGGCCACCATTCTGCTGCATCGCTGTTGGCGGTTAGGGCATGAAATATCCACACTACATTGTCCTTGTTTTTACTGAGGCAGCCATAAGTTGTGTACGCCAGGTGATATTGCTCTAACGTAATACCTGACTCTAATGTAAATGGTTTTGCATGTGTGAATATTTCTGCCATACCGTTGTATAATTACCTTGAATGTTTTTGCTTTTTGATGTAATATATTTTTGAGTGACTGCTTTTTTTTTAAGCAACAAGTTCATTGGCAAATACCGCTGTAAAAGCCTGTTCAAAATCTGCTTTAATATCTTCAATATGTTCTATGCCAACACTGATGCGTACCTGGTTGGGCAACACACCAGCAATAATTTGTTCCTCCGCATTCAACTGTTCGTGTGTGGTGGATGCAGGATGTATGGCAAGAGATTTGGCATCGCCCACATTGGCAAGATGGCTTACTAATTTTAAAGAGTTAATAAATTTACCTGCATTTTCTTTACCACCTTTTACACCAAAATTCAGTATGCCACCAAAACCGTTGCGCAGGTATTTTTTTGCCAATGCATGGTAAGGGCTGCTTTGCAGGCCGGGGTATTCTACAAAGTCTACAGAAGGGTGCTGTTCCAGCCATTCTGCAAGGGCCATTGCATTGTCAACATGACGCTGCACACGAAGGCTTAAGGTTTCAATACCCTGTAATAAAAGAAAAGAATTGAAAGGGCTTTGCGAAGGGCCAAAATCACGCAGTCCTTCTACTCTTGCACGGATGGCAAAAGCAATATTTGGTAAGCCAAGTGGGTTACCTTCGCCAAAAACTTCCCAAAATTTTAAGCCATGATACCCTTCGCTGGGTTCGGTAAACTGTGGAAATTTGCCATTGCCCCAGTTGTAATTTCCGCCATCAACAATTACACCACCAATGGTTGTACCATGTCCACCTATCCACTTGGTGGCAGATTCAACCACAATGTTGGCACCATGTTCAAGCGGGCGAAAAAGATAACCTCCTGTGCCAAAGGTATTGTCAACAATCAGGGGCAGGTCGTATTCTTTTGCGAGGGCTGCAAACTTTTCAAAATCAGGAATATTCAATTTTGGATTGCCGATTGTTTCCAGGAAAAATGCTTTGGTATTTTTATCAATGTGCTTCACAAAACTTTCCACATCATCCCCATCGGCAAAACGTACTTCAATGCCCAGGCGCTTAAAAGCAACTTTAAACTGGTTGTGGGTGCCACCATATAAAAAAGTGGTGGAAACAAAATTATCCCCTGCCTGCAAAATATTGTTGAGCGCAAGGAACTGAGCAGCTTGCCCTGAAGCTGTTGCCAATGCTGCAACACCGCCTTCCAGGGCAGCGATGCGTTGTTCAAATACATCGGTGGTGGGGTTCATGATCCTTGTATAGATGTTGCCAAATTCTTTTAACCCAAAAAGGTTGGCGGCATGCTCATTGCTTTTAAACCCATAAGATGTGGTTTGATAAATAGGCACGGCCCTCGAATTTGTTGTGGGGTCTATTTGCTGGCCTGCGTGCAATTGCAAAGTGTCAAAATGAAGTGGATTGCTCATGACTGTTTTTTTAAGTATGATTGAAAATAAATAATTTGTTTAACTGGTAGTAAGGCTGGCAATAGTTGAACCGGTGTTTGCTAAAAATGGGCATTTCAACATCGCGGCAACCACGGATTACAATGGGCTTCTATTTGTTGAACAGGCATTTGAAAATGATTTTCCAATGATGAATTCATTAGTCTATTAAATTGATAGACGAATATAAATAGTAAAAAAGCTTTTTCAAAATTTATTTCGGAAAATTATTATTGGGAGATAATTAATGGCTATACCTGAACAGATTATGCCACCCTGATTTTTTGCCGCCTGTTTAGGGTAAACAAACCAATACTTATCCGATAAGTTGACGGCTTTTGCCTGGTGAATGTATTCAATTACAATTCCAGCTCAATATCTTCCAGCTTTTTTTCTTCTAAAACTTTCCTGGCTGGAATATTGTTTTCACTATGCCACTTCACAAGCCGGATGAACCCTCCGGCTATTTCTATTCCCGTAATGTCGCCATCGCTGAAGCAGCAACAGCCGGTGTTAAAATAGCCGGGCTTTAGCGTATGGTTGATTTCAGGAACAGCTATCTGGTGGTCTTGGTCAATAGTATATTTTCCGGAAGCAAAAACCGGCTTGTGTGTGTGTCCGGTGATAAGGATCAGGTTTCTTTTGTGGCTGCTCCATTCGTACATTAATTTATTGTGTTTGTCACGCAGATAAAAATCGTTGGAAGGAGTGTTGATATTAATCTGCAGAAAACGCTGGATGGGCGACCAGATATGCGCTATCACCCAGGTGCTGAAACCATTGTTGTCACTCATTTTATCGCCCTGGTGGCCGTGGGTAAGAAAAATAGCCAGTTCCTTTTTGGCGGCAGTAACCGTTCTTAAAACAATGCCTTCATGAACTGGCAGTGGCATCTGGAAAATATTTTTTAAATGCATCATCACATCCAGGTTATTTTTCCATAACAGATCGTGGTTACCAAAAGTGCGGTAATATTTTTTATCAGGCTGAAAATTTGCTTCTGCTTTTAGGGCTTCCAGGTTTTGGGGTATCACCTGCTGGGCAGTGTATTTCCAAAGTTCTTCTGCATCTCCCAAATTGATATAATTATAGCATTGCTGGTGATAATATTGCAGGGCGGTGATATAATTGTGTTCATTGGTTTTGAAATCATCTGCCCAGTCTTTATTGCCTTTGTGCTGATCACTGAAAATAATAAAATTATCAGTAGCAAGATTAATATCCAGCACTATACCTCGGCTGCTATTTTTGGTAGTAACCGTTTTATATAATTTACTAAGCGATTTAAATACTTCCTCCTTTTTTGGCGCTGCACCAAACCTGTTTGACAGCCAGATAAAAAAAGGCCTGAATATTTTTTGAAGCAATTTTCGCATGGCTGACTTTTTATTTTTATTGCACGAATTTTTAAACACGAATTACACGAATTAACACAACCTGTTTCTACAACTTCATTAATAATATCTCAGTAATATTGAGGTAATTTAAAATTTATTTTTATTTTTATCTCACTCTGTAAACTCTTTAGTTTTTTGTTACGCACGATAAATAATGGCTGCTATCTATGCTTTATAAAAGGTTAACACAGGTATGCAGTACAAGAGACACAACAATGATGCCCTTAGCTTCTTAGCCAGGACAGCAATTATTTTTTAAAATATTTTCCTATCACCGGTAGCTGTGGCAGTTCTTTCTTTTCTACAATGCCTATGAACCATAAATAAAAACCAGTTAGTATGGTGGCAATGGTTAAACTAAACAGTACGTTGGGCCAAATGGCCGTAATGCCTTTGTGGGCAAAAAATAGCAGCACTACAATTATTATATAGGCGGTTAATTTTTTCCAGGCATAAGGTATGCGGTATTCTTTTTGTCCCCACACAAATGAGGCGACCATCATGCTGCCATAACAAAAAAAAGTTGCCCATGCGCAGGCATGAAAACCATACTTTGGTATAAATATATAATTGATAATGGTTGTAAGCAGCGCACCACCAACAGTGATCCATGCGCCGGCAGAAGTTTTGTTGCTTAGTTTATACCACACACTTAAATTGTAATAAATGCCTATGAACATATTGGCCAGTAAAAGTATGGGCACTACTGATAAACCTGCCCAGTATCTGGGGCCTATGAAATGTTTCCAGATGGGCATGTAAAGGCTTACCGCCAGAAACATCAGGCAGATGATGATTACAAAAAATTTCATAACCCTTGCGAACACACGCTGGGGATTTTGCCCTTCGGCCTGTTTAAAAAAGAAGGGTTCTGCACCCATACGGAATGCCTGGATAAATAAGGTGATAAGGATTGATAATTTATAACAGGCACTATAAATTCCTACCTGCGAATCTTTAGCCAGTGCATCGCCGGGTAACCACCAATGCAGCATTAATCTGTCGAAGGTTTCATTCACCATGCCGCCCATACCTACTATAATAAGTGGCAGGGAATAGCGCATCATTTGTTTCCACAATTTTACGTCGAACTTAAAACGGACCTTAGCAATTTCAGATGATAAAAGCAATAGTGTAACTACTGCCTGAATAAGGTTGGCCAGTACCACATACACAATGGGATTTGTTTTGGTATCATAAAAAAGACTTACCCAATTGTTGGCATCCTGCTTTACAGCGTGCGAACAATAACCTATAAAAAACCAGGTGAAGAATATATTGAAACAGATGCCCGAGATGGTTACAAATGCAAATTTTACAGGCCTTCCCTGCTGCCTTAATCTTGCAAGGGGGATACGGCTTAAAGCATCCACCGCAACAATTAAAATAGCCAGTTGAATGATTTGCGGAAAGTTACTTAATCCAATAAAACCGCCTAATGCAGCACGGTTAAGCCATAGCAGCGAAGTGAACAGCAGGGTAGAAAAAAGCAACGAGAAAAAAGAGGTACTGTAAATGGTGTCTTTATTTTCTTCTTTGGAAGAGAAACGAAAATAAGCAGTTTCAAAACCGTAAGTAAATAATATGTTGAGTATGGGAATAGCAGAATAGACCAGCGCCTGGATACCATAATCGGCAATGGTGATATTATCGGCATAAGTAAGATAGGGGGTAAGTAAATTATTGATAAACCGGGCGGCTATGGAACTAAGGCCATACCACATTGTTTGTGATGCTAATTTTTTAATACTACTCAATTACAATTTGTTTAGGGACAAATTTACTTGTATAAATTTTAATTACCC